>DATDNG010000309.1:0-2523 GCA_036518375.1 Nitrososphaeraceae archaeon
TTGCTGATGGGCTTCCAACTATGTCAAAAAATCACGAGCGACGATAGATTCCGTCGTGGCTGACTCTTAAAGCAAATATATGATTTCATTTACAGTAATGGTTCATTCATTGATGTGCAGGAAGGCATGATTTCTGTAAAAATAAGTCGCAATCCACATGTAAACAAGGTTGCAAAAGCAATAATGAGCAGTGTAGAAAAACGATTATAAAACGTCTCCAGGATACAAATTGATGAGTAACTTGAAGGAGTGGCTTTGAGGAATCTCTAGTATTTTAGCAGTAATTACTTCATCATTTCTTATATTCATTCTCTTATCTTCTACAACGGTTATTGTCTCTAACGCAAGTCTTTATGATGATTTTAAAAATGGTGTTTATAGATTATCGAATGGACAAATATCTCCAAACGGAAAATGGCAGAGTGTTTATAATGGGAATGGATCTTCGGGAGTTAAGGTTGAGAACGGTAAAAACGTATTTTTTCTCTTTCCTAGATCAGCGGAATCACAAGGCGATACCCATGCAGGTCTAGTAAAATCCACACAGCAGTTTTCAAATTTTACAATGGATGTTGATGTGAAAACAGTAAAACAGCTTAGACGTAATTTCGCTCCTAACAGTTGGGAAGCGGCTTGGGTACTCTTTAGATACACTGATACCTTTCATTATTATTGGTTTGTACTAAAACCTAATGGCGTAGAATTAGGAAAAAAAGACTGTAGTACGTGTATTGATCCTTTTCAGGGACAAATATACCTCTCCACTAATGATAGTCCGAAACTCAAAATTGGTGATTGGTCAAGATGGAGAATAACCGCGGTAGGTAACCATATAAGTGTAGCAATAAACGGAACTCGCGTAGCTGATTTCGTAGATAACAATATGTCTGAAAAACTTGCTAGTGGATCAATTGGGTTATATAGTGAAGATGCGAATGTAGAGTTTGGTAATATTAATATAACTAGGCTCTAAAATCATCACTTTAAAAGTATTACAACGAAGCATCAACATGAGAGTGTCGCTTCCGAGTGCAAATTTAGATAATACTATTTGACTTGGCGGATTCGAAATTATTGGAAAAACTCTCTTATCTGGCCGCCAAGATATTCATGAGTTTGTCTCATTGCAGTGACGTTGGGATATTTCAATAACCTGCCATTATCGTATCCCTCATTTATAGACCTTAAACAAAATGTGAAAATGTCTCAAATATGCATTCACTCTTAAACATCATCTTGCAAGTGTCTATTAAGGGAATTGAAGTCGTTGCTAGAATATAATCTATCAAGATTGAAATGAGCAAATAAATGATGGCAAAAATATCACTAAAATCGCAGATTCGGTTGAATGATATTGTGGCGTGTTCCTCTAAACTTTTGCCGGTAGTTTGCAAAAGATTAGCACCTATAAATCTATTTATTTCTGCAAATATTGGATATTATTATCCTGAGCATGTCGAATACCTTTCTAATGACGATATTGTTATTCGTAGTTGTGCTATTGCTGTTGTCACCCTCATCTGTCTTACCGTTGGTCTTGACATTTGGACAAGGTTCTTCTCCTGCTGCTGCATGTGTTAGTTACGACATTCACACAAATACCATAACAGTTGCATGCAATTCAAATCTATCTTCAATATATCAGATTGTAAATGATAAAAGTGTGCTACAAAAGGATGCTCATGGAGTATGGATTCTAAATGCAATCATAAAAGTTAATCCGCAAGCAAAGCTTACAATAGATCGTACAGATTCATCTTGGCTAAAAATAACAAACAAAAATAAGAGTCAGCCTAATTTTATTTACATTTTTGGAAGTGCAAAAATTGATGGAGTCAAAATAACCTCATGGGATCTAATTTCTAAAGACATAATTAAGCAAAATGTTAAGGGTTCCTCTACTAGGCCATACATAATGGTAAATAACAGTGCAGGAACTGTAAATATTTCAAACTCTGAAATCGCATACTTAGGAAAGAATTCATATCCTCAGAATGGCCTTGTGTATGAAAGTGGCGGAAATGGCAGTAGTATAATAAACAATACTTTCCATGATATGTGGGATGGATTTTATTCTGCTGCTGTTGGATTTATTACAATAAAGAATAACAAATACTACAATAACCTAAGATATGGAATAGATCCTCATACTGGAAGTCATGATCTTAGTATTATTGGAAATCTAGCCTATAATAACACCACTATTGGAATAATTTGTTCCGAAAATTGCTATAACATTTTATTCTATGACAATATAGTACATAATAACGGAGTAGCAGGATTGATGTTTTCTCTTAATACAATAAATTCTGTAGGAAAGAAAAATTATGCTTACAATGAAAAGGCAGCATTTTCTATCTATGGATCTTCAAATAATAGAGTATACGATAATATGTTGAAATCTAGTGACACGGGAGTATTTATAGGAGGGAACTCTTCACACAACCATATTTTTAACAACACGATAGTGAAGGGCAAAGATGGAATCTACTTTAATGGCAAACAGCCAAAAGATAATGTATT
>DATDNG010000310.1:0-3277 GCA_036518375.1 Nitrososphaeraceae archaeon
GTAGTATTCATAATTAAAGTATAGTTGCTGTGGTTGTCGTATCTGTTTGTTTCGAATTATCATATCACGAGTATCATGTATGTTATTTATTTGTAGTATAAATGTACATTTCTGTAGCTGCTGTTGTTGTAGTCTTTCCGAAGAATGACAAAAATATCTTAAATTAAAGAAGTTAGGACATGGCTAATTCAACTCGAATTATAAATGCAATTTATTATAAATCATCTACCAAGTTGTATCTGAAATATCATTTTAATCTATCATCATTTTATAAAATCGAATCTATGATTTTCCCTGAAATAATGAGCTCGGGGAAGCATGTATAAAGTCGTAGCCTCGACTTGTACTGCAAAGAAACACCTTACTTAACTGAGTAGATTTGAAACCATAAGCAGCAGAGAATTCAGCATGCTGCTTGATTGAAAATTATAAAGTCAAATCCAGATGCTAGTGCGTCGCCAGTCCCAAAATACTGTTCACAGGGCAATATTTTCGTCTCATATTAGACAACGAGAACCATATACGGGGAGTTTTGGATGGGAATTGTTGACAACAATTGCATTGAATTTATGTATAATGACATTGTCTAAGTTAGTTGCATCTTACCATAATCCCAGGTAGAAAAGAACCTCGGATTAATTTCAATAACTATAGCTTCTCCTTTCTTTGAATGATCTGTTATCATCTTTGCTACTGGGTGATCAAGTGTACCAAGATACTGCATACTAATTCTGTCTGCTTGGGGGACAACTCTATCTGGTTCATCTACTATAGACACTACACCTTTACCTTTGACTCCCTTGTATGGAAGATTCTCATCATCTATCGAAAAATAAACAACAGGTTTATTCCGCAGATTTTGGGTTTTCTTTGCCGATTTAGAAGTCGTTATCATAAGTTTTTCATTATCCTTATCATAGCAGAACCAGACGGGTTGTATGTTGGGTTCGCCTTGTTCATCAATGGTTGCTATCTGTAGATTCAATTTACTTTCAAGGAATCTTTCAGCCTCTTCTTTAGTCATACCAGGAACCTCCGAGGTAGCGGTAACGATTTTCATACTACATTAACGAAATCTAAGCAGAAAAGAGTTTCTTTATGGTTCTTACTTTAATTATATTCTCAATATTTTAGGATCATAACATCCAATGAAAAATGAGTCCTGATTTAATTTAACTGAACAATATTTTCCTTACACATTATTTACTGGCCAAGAACCTGGAGTAATGATTTCAACAAGATTTCCTGCTGGATCTCGAAAGTAGTTTGAATTTGTACCTTTCTCCCAAGCGACTTCCTTTTCAATTTTTACGTTCTTTTCAATTAACATGTGTTTGGCATTATAGTTTTCTTTATCAAGCCGCAGCCACTTTTGTCTTACTTTGTTCGACACCACAAAGTTATACGTTGTGATTTGACTATGCTAACAAAAATGTTAACATAATAGACAATGTCCACACCTTGAAGTCACAAAAACATGTTAACATTTAGAAATTTTGAATTCAAATGCTACCGCAAACTTTCATTTTGTATGTGATCATCTATATTTTTCAATTGCTAGTAATTCAAATTACTATACCATTAGAATTGACTGCATTTGAATTATTACTTACAGGAATTCATAACGCTTCCATTTGGAATATACGCTCTGCCAATATTATTATTCTTCTATCCACACATGATAATGAATTTATCTCCACCAGTTTTTTAGTTTATTCTTAGCTAAAGCATGCAGAAGCAGTTTATCATCATACTTTCAAGTTCGGTAACATTGTTTTAACGTTTTCAGCAGATTGCACTAGAGTATAATTATTCGCCTTTTGTTTCTTAACATTGTTGATAAATGAATCAACTTCATTATATGCAGCTTGAATATCTTTTGATATCTTTATTTCCATTGCAATAGTTTTCAATGCATCTTCTATTCCTTGATTGAACAAGTTTGTTATAGTTCCTAAAGAAAAATCACACCATTTATTTGCAATATCATCTTTATCAACACTACGTTCTATCCTTATTACTTTAGTTATGTCAAACTTCTTTTTTACAAGATCGCGATACGTTCTTTGTCCTCCAGTACGATGGCTACTTTTTGATTGCATATCTAGAATTGTATCTATCTCTGTCTTTGTTGCACCTTTCTTTCTGGCTAATTCCATTAGAGAGTTAGTCAAATTATAATAGTCTGATACAATATTGGCTACTTTTTCATCATATGGGGTCTTATCCTGATATGTCAGGTCATTCTTTCTATCTCTTATACCATCTAAATCGTAAGGAACAGGATAATCATCTACTGAAGGCCACACATCAACTATATAGACTTCTAAATCGGGAATGCTCGTAGTGCTACTACTATTATTGCTATCTGCTACTACTATATTCTCTACGAGTGTCCAATAGTCTTGATGTGATTGTATCAGCTCTCTTAAAGGAGTATTACTTAACACACCGCCATCCCAAAATATACTGTAATAATTTTTAAGATCATTGTTTTGCAGATCTATTGATTTTTGTTGTTCCTCTTCAGTCTTTGTAGTAGTATAATCATATTCTTTTGGAACCAAAGTGTAGTCATAATGTTCTGGCACAGATGCACTTGCCAGTATATGTTCTGGCATAATTCCTTTATCATATTTTATTGTGCGTTCATAGGTTCCTTTCTTTCCATTGACTCCAGGCGTATAGTCACCATATTCTGATCTTCTAGTATTATCAGTCCCTTTTTCTTTTACATAGCTATCAAAGGTTACCGTCTCACCTTCCTCAACATCTACACTGATTGCAAGAAGTCTTGGTTCTTTCTTGTCAATGCTTGTTCCTATTGGGAATTTTATGGCTCTGCTTATAGTTTCATTTAATCTGCTATTATCATAGCGATACCAAATATTTGGTATAATAAAATTATCAAAGAATTTGGAATCAATTCTTGGTGGCAGAACAGGTGAAAATACATTTGAAGCTCCATTTATTATAAATTCTTTAGCAGAATAATATCTTCTTGCAGCCTCCCCTGTAGCAATAATATCGGGATTGGTCTGATTTAGCATATCCCATGTGTAAGTCCATGATTTTTCATCCCAAGAAAAAGGCCACCATCTGCTTAAATTGACATTTGAGGCTAATTGGGACTTCCAAAATTCTTCAAGTTTTTCTGCAGAGCCTTCCCAACTTTCACTAATATTCTTGTTTTCTTCTTCTTTTCTCTTTTTTATTACATGACTTACTAAAAATGCAGCATTTATTGCGCCTATAGAAGTACCTGCAACTATATCAA
>DATDNG010000311.1:0-3568 GCA_036518375.1 Nitrososphaeraceae archaeon
TCCAACATCCATAATTATGTGGTTAAAAACATTATATACCTAATTTACCTAAAATCAGATCTCAGCCTTCTATGATCATTTTACTTAAGGTAAGAAATTAAATTAAATTAAATTAAACAAAAATTAGATGTCAACTAAATACGAGATTGGATAAACGTTTACCAAACTGGTGTTCATCCACGAGTTAACATTCACAGTAGTATGGTAGTTAACTATCGATTAAGTATATAAACCCTTATAGGAGTTTGTCAGCAGAACCTGATACGACATTTGCTATGCATAGTCTTCTGTTTGAATCAACTGGATTTATATGTATTTATTCTGCTGATAAATCCCAGTAGTTAGCATCTTTAAATTCTTCTTTGGGTTTGCCTAGCGATTTCCATTCTCTAAATGATTTTGAATATAGCTTGACATTTTTTACCCCAGCCAATTTTAGTGCATAGTACGTTAAGCCAGATAATGTTCCAACACTGCCGCAATACGTGATGACTTCAGCATCAGAATTAATTCCCCTATTGTAGATAAACCTTTTTATTTCTTCTGGCTTGCGTAATATGCTACTACTGTTGATGGATCCTACCATAGTATATGGAATATTTTTAGCACCAGGGATATGCTCAGTCAAATAGTTCAATCGCTCTCTAGAATCTACCAATATTTTATTAGGCTGTTCCTTTACCATCTCAATGTATGATGCATCCGCATGAATATCATAATTTATGCTTAGCGAATGTTGTGTCTTTGGAAAAGTGTTGATGTTCTTATCCGTTTCCAGCCCCAAATTTTTCCAATGACTAAATGTCACTTCCAGCAGTGCAGTATTCGTATGACCAACATACTGAAAAGTCCACGCGACTCGAGCCGCTAGCGCACCGAATGTGTCGTCATAAATGACGGTTGGCATTTTATCTGATATCCCTAGGTTCTCCAGAATATCTACTACTCCTTCTGGTGTGTCTTTTTCTAATAGCACCGCAAGCGGCAGCGAAACTGCAGTTGGAATGTGTTCTTGTTGGTAATCTTCCGCTTTACGGACATCTACCACTCGAACTAATTTTTTTTTTATTAATGTTCTTAAAGTGTCAGTAGTACATACAATGGGCAGCAAATTATCATTGCTATCATCTACATTTTTATCCTCCAGTTTAATTTTCAAGCGGCACATTCTCCTCTGGCAGTTTTTGCATTAAATTTAATATCAGTGCCATAATCTCTATATGATTCTGGATCTTGTTCTATTGGAGGTAGATGCGTAAATGAAGTGAGTATTGTTTTGATATTTTCAATACTCTTTATACTGCCTGTTCCCTCTCCCCTTACAATTTTATTAATCCACTGCTTCAGTGTTTCGGTATTAGACTTCTCTTGTTTGTATATTTCAATTATCTTGCAAATTGTATCGATGACACGCTTTGCTGGTATACGCATTATTGCCTTACCTAATTCCCCCTGTTCTTCTGCGCTTCCACCAAATAGCATTGTATACGTTGGAGCCATTGCAGTTCCGATTCTTGATGCACCACCAAAGAATCCAATCGTAGCAATTTCATGTTGTCCACACGAATTTGGACAACCGCTGATCTTGATCGTCGAATCTCTAAGACTATCATCAGTATCGAACCCTAATTCCAAGAATTTGTGCTGCACCTCTTTTGCTAGCCTGTGAGAGTTTGTAATTGCTAGATTGCATGAGGTAGTTCCAGAACATCCAACTACTGATGCAATTGTTAATGCCCCGGGGTTTGCCAGACCAACAGATGCTAGCCTATTGTAAAATTCATTTAAGTCATTCTCCTTTACAAAACGGATCGCCAAGTTCTGTTGTGGCGTGTTTCTCGCAGCACTTTCTGCAGAGAAGTCACGAATGGTTCCTGCTAATACTCTGAGTTGATTTGCTGTAATATCACCTGCTCCGAGTGTTACAAATACTGTAAAATAGCCCCAATGTTTTTGGGGGACAACGTTAGTATGCAGCCATCTTTCATAAGCTGGGCTTTCTATAGTAACCTGTTCCTTTAAAATGGGCAGTTTCATCATTGTATATTCTGTTTTTGGTAATCGTCTAGTTCCTTCTTCCGCCCTGATATCGAAAAGTTTTGCTGTAGAGGCTGCGGTCGTCATCTGAACAGTTGAGCGCTCCTTGAGTACCATCTTTTGGAATTTATCCCATCCCATTTCATGAACTAAATAGCGCATTCTGTTTCTAGCCATGTTTTCACGGTTGCCATGCCTATCAAATAGTCGAATAGTAGCCATGCTTGTTGAAAGCAATTTATTCTCTGGTGTAAAGTCCTCTAACAAATGACCTATAAATGAGGCTGCACCAAGACCTCCGCCAAGATAAATCTTGAAGCCTTTTTCTCCATCCTTGATCACTGGTATCAAACCGATATCTGCAATTCTTACTAATCCGTGTTTATTGCAACAACCAAAATTAATTTTAAACTTTCGTGGAAGGTTCTGACACATCGGATTTCTAATAAAAAATCTTGCAATTGCTTTGGCATAGGCAGTAGCATCAAATGCTTCTTCGGGACAGACACCAGCAAAATGGCTGCACATTACATTTCTAACTGTATTGCCGCAGGCTTCTCTCGTAGTAAGACCTACTTCAGCTAGGCCTCTCATTACCTCGCTAACATCTTCCAACTGTACCCAGTGAAGTTGAATGTTCTGGCGAGTCGAGACATGAGCTGAGCCGATCGAGAAAGCATCAGACAAGCTTGCAATCTTCTCAAGCTGTTCTGGACTAATTTCACCACTTGGAATTTTGATTCTAACCATACTGTAATTCATCTGCAGTCTGGAACCATAGGCACCGTGTTGCAGTCTAAAACGGCGAAAGTCATCTTCAGATAACCTGCCTTGCCTGAAAAGCTTAACCTTCTGAGCAAAAGAATCCGATTCCTCCTCTCTACTCCATTTAGAGTCAGATTTTGAAAATGAAACATTCTTCTTAGAACTAATGTTAGTATTAATCTTGTTCTTCAATACCATCTATTCCGGAAAATGAAACCATATATCTTTTGTGGAAACAGGATGTATTGGTACCTTAATAGGAAAATAGCGGCAAAATTTACTTAATACCGATCAATTTTGTTATGCTACTAAGTATAATATTTATTTTGTAGCACAAATACAAGTAAATTCACATTCATTTATCCTGTATTCCATCAATGAATCGAAGTGGAACATATTGTCATAATTATTGAAGATGCTAATGACAAACATATAAAGAGGGCAGTAATCAAAGTTACATCTTGGGATGTAAGAATATATGTCAGTTTGATATCTGATTTATATATCGTTTTCTATTTCCCTAACCATCTTGCCTTTTATCATAGGAATAATTTTGAGTTTTGCTCCTCTAAAAGCCTTTTTTAACTGTTTACTGCTGAAAATCCTGTCTAAGAATATTGCTAACGCAGCAATTTCAGAATGTGGCTGATTTCCTATCGCGATATTATAATCAGCGAGATCATATGTTTCTCTTGGAACCTTTTCTGCACCAATAATTACAAGAATCCTATCCTCTTTTCGTAGTTCATTTATTCTATCATCTATA
>DATDNG010000312.1:0-3797 GCA_036518375.1 Nitrososphaeraceae archaeon
AAGATCTGTACAATGATCCATTCAAGGATCCAATCGTTGGCCAAATAATCGCAAAAGAAAGAGAGCTTACGCGGAGAATTGATGCGGCAGCAGATGGCGAGTCAGAAGAAGTACTGAACAAATTGTATAAGAGATACAATATTTTCTCAGTAGCTGAGAAGATGCCTATCGTCCTCTTAAGTCATATTCAGCAGTATGGCCAGAGATGTTAGGCTCGAGGTTTTACTTTTTAAAGTGAGGAAGGATTTTGAAGAACAGATAAGTCGAATTATTACTAGGATTGATAGCATGGAGGATGAAATGAAAACTATGAAAGAGAATCTAAACATCAACCTCCGGTAAGCATTGTGATCGGCGTATTAGGTTTAACAACAGTTTGCCAAACTCTAGGATCTGTCACTATTTGCTCCATCCTTTCCTTAAAGCAATTGTTGACCCATTCTAGGAATGGCATTCCATGACCACGTTAACGTGACTTTATATCGCTCTATGAAATTATATAGGAGTCTGCTTCAATTTCAACTGGAACGACTACCAAATCTTGTCCAAGATTAAACTTTGAGTGTTTTCTTGTGTTTTAATATGGTTCTTCGAACTTGATTTGTATGTCGTTATCCTTTAACAAGCCAACCACGTATCCTATCTGATCTGTAAGAACTCTCTTATGGCCACAGTCAATACACCTATACAACTTCTGGAATGCTTCTTCTGACTACACTGGGTAGTGGTTCAGCAAATTCATAATCATGACCAAAACACTCTTCGCAGTCTTGTACTTGAGTCATTGTATTATCTCCTCATCTTCTTAGTCATCATTATGAGGTGGGCAATAGCATATACCTGCATCATACAAACACTCCTCATGAACAGCGTGACTTTTTTGGATTCGGTCTGTTGTGGCAGCACCGTCATGGTTCAGAAGAAGACGACTGCGTTTAGCTTTTCAAAAAATATGAAATGGAACAATAAGATCTATATAACAGTCTTCACGAAATAGCGCCTATCCTTCCCTATTCCTAGCATGGATATGTAGAATTTTTGATTATCTATAATTGGTAAAATAAAGTAAACTAAGCTGTAGCTCCTTTCAATCTGGGCTTAAATTCTAGTTCTACTCCACGTTTATCATTATAAACAAAAGTAAATGATTCATTTGGCATTATAGGAAAGCTGCTTAATTCATTATTATTCGCATTACACTGCGGGCACTTATTCTCTCTTGGTATCCTAGTCTTATCAAAATAAGTTGCGCACCAATAACATGTGTCACATAAGACGAATACTGGTGGGGGTGACTGAAATCGATCATGCGTTTTAGCAATTAAATTTGGGGAATCATTAATTAAAGATATTCTTTCTTTTGACATTCGTTGCAAAATTGGCAAATAATGGCATATAAACCGATCGTATAGATTTCACGTGGTCTAATATATCTGAATACAGACTATATACTACAACATACACACATATAAAGATCAGATATTCTGCAAGTTGCGTCAGTCATCTCATATTATAGTATTCTTCTACCCATTTTTTTCCATTATTTGTGGCTATCCATTTTTTATTACCATCCTTATACATCCAATTTATTGCAGCCATGTAATCTATCCAAACAGTTACCAATTCCAAATTATTATCAAAATCCTTTGCTATTTCCCTGATACTTTTACCTTCTTTAGTTAGACATATCAAAATATGAGCTGCAGTCATTAATGCAAATTCATGGCGACGTATGTCTTCTGTCAATTGTGATTCGCCATATGCTATTGACTTGTATATAAAGAATGGTATTAGGTGGTATTGAAGGGATTTAATTGGAAACTGGCTATACTATTGGCTGTTCATATGCCTGGGATCATTATTTCTTTTTGCTCATGAAATAATTGATAATGGTTAGTACTTTGTTGGGGAAAGAAGCCTCTTATTTCTTGATGTTAGTTAAGTATGCTAAAGACAGACTTCTCCTGTATTTAACCACTACCGCTAAACGAAAACATAGTTAATTGGAACCGGAGCATTTTAGTATATTGGCATAGACTGTAATTCTTAAAGCATTAATCTACGTTTGCGTTCCATTGATATTCTATGCATTTCGTCTTTAGATAAATGTGTTAATAAAATATCTTTGCTTTTACATACTCACATATCTGCTGAAAATTATTATTGCTGCTGCCATCAATAATATCTTCTTCCTGTTCTTGTTTTATTGTTATTGATTTATGAAATACAGTAGCACACCAAAAACATGATTCTCAAATAGCAAATTGATATTCATATTCATAAAGAGGCATTGTTATAACATTGGTTAAATACATGCACACATTGCTGAGCCAAACTATATAGCGTAATGTTGTTAAGTCTTCAATATGGGCTCAAAAGAAAAACTCTTGTCCAAGGAAGAACTAAAACAAAAACTTACTCCAGAGCAATATAAGATATGTGTAAACAAAGGTACAGAAAGAGCATTCTCTGGAAAGTATCATGATTATAAAGAATCCGGTATTTACAAGTGCATATGTTGTGGAAATGATTTATTTGATTCAGATACAAAATTTGATTCTGGTACAGGATGGCCTAGTTTCTGGGCACCAATAAAAAATGAAAGTATCAAAGAGGAAACAGACAATAGTTTATTCATGAGACGTACAGAAGTTATGTGTGATAGATGTGGCGCACATTTAGGACACGTCTTTGATGATGGACCAGAACCTACTGGTTTAAGATACTGCATTAACTCGGCATCTCTTGACCATGTAAGAAAATAGCAGTAGGAACAATATGATGTTGCGTGGTCTAGTGATTTGGAATTTGCCACACATTTGAAATAGCTATCTTTTCATTTCTAGAATCATAGAACAGAAACGAATTTGACGCAATTTTAGGACTCAGGGTATCTTTGGAAATAGATACCGAGAAGTATAAAAAGAAGCAAAACAGGAAGAAAAACAATAATTAGACTTCCACCTTACCAAAGAAATACATCCAGGGATATCTTCATGTATGTTCTAAAAGATGAAAAGGTATGTTCCAATATTCTGTGTAGTATTTAGTTGCTTTGTTTTCAGGTAAACCTAGTAGGATAGCTACCTCTACAGGCTTCTTTCCTTTGTCAGAGTTTGTAGGCCTGAGTAGCTTTTTGATTGAGAGACTTGTTGTTATTGTTATTATCCATTATTCATTGTTGCAATCCCATTACTTGATTCTTTCTTAGAATGACGCTGATCATCTTAAGGACATCCTTAATTCTTTTGCAATGTCACGAGTATTTTTACCTTGTTTAAGAGTTATATCTTTTGTTACCCTGATACCTGTTTATACCAATAGCGATCCCCCTGATACTGCTATCATTACCTTGATATCGCCCGTTATCGTAAACAAACTATCAAGTTCAATGATGATAACAAAAATCTAGCATAGGGTCTCTTATAGTATATATCTCAGACAATAATACATCCGAAGTATTATGGTTATTCCATCGACAATATACCAGATGGACAAGCGAAGGTTATGTATTGATTCATTTGCTTTTATTGTCTTTCTATTTATTAGCTACCACCTTTGATATGTGACCCTCTATATTAACAAACTTGCTTCGAATGTAATAAAATAATTAGAAATATTATATTCTTTTACTGTATCAAATCCATGCAGATGTTATTATCAGTAAAGAAGTTGTATGCTAAATAAATCTTGAAACGATGTTCTATCTTAGTTCTATTGCATGTTTGAACCTGCTTGAGTTAGGCTTGTTTTTCTACTATCTATGTTACCCTTTCTTTTCTGCTGTTTTTGACATA
>DATDNG010000313.1:0-12632 GCA_036518375.1 Nitrososphaeraceae archaeon
CTCTCGTTTCATCTGCTTTCTATATCTGCCATGTGTCTTCCATATAGGAACATGCGCGTATCTATGAGGAATAATGCAGTATGCTTTTAGATCCTCTCTCACTAAAACATGATTCTCCTCACTGTCATAACCCTTGTCAGCTACTGTTACGGATAGTGGCTTGACTTCCGATGTTCTTGTTATAATGGACTTAATGGTATCCTAGACTTATTCAGAATACGGAACATGGTGTCAGCCAGTCTAACGTACTTTGATTCTTTCAATAAATCATTGGTATTATACTCTTACAAAGCTTTGACTATATAGCATGGTTTCTACACAGCCGAATCAAGTATTGTGCTTTTCTATGGGATCATACATTAAGGATGAGTATAGGGAAACTGCCAATCCAGTGCTCATCGTAATAAGAATTTGATGGTTCCTAAATGGTGTACATTTATGCAGGGGCATACTTTCTGATAATATAACATGTTTAAATAAAGATAGATGTGACTACAAATAAGCCTATCTTGACACATCTAATAACAATCACTGGATCAGATGATATGATAGATTCATACAGGGATGAAACAAGATCAACTATAAATAAAACACATTAGTCTACATTATAAAGGATTTGTCTTATGTTCCAGATAATATCACATCGTTGCTATCATCACCAATTGAACTTATTTTAAACACAAATGTAATTATTCTCGGAAGTGACAGTCTTGCTGATGAAGCAATCAAACTTATGAAAGAAAGAAATGCCCGTAGTGTTCTTGTATCACATAATGGAGAAGTTATCGGCATAGTAAGCAAAACGGATATCCTTTTTAAGGTGATGTCCCAAGGCAGAAATCTGTCCAAAGTCAAGCTTCGAGAAATTATGAACAGCCCAGTATTAGCTGTGGATCCAAAAGCTACAATTAAAGAAACACTTTCTATTATGGATAAGCATATTGTAAGGCAAATCATAGTTAGTTCAAATGGAACCATCCTTGGAATGGTAGCTCGAGATGATATCTTTGAAAAGATTCAGATGACAACAATTTCTACAGCAGATACTGCCCTCAGTGGAACACCGGTATGTATTATCAACCCAAAGGCGATTGTTTACATGAAGGATATCAGCACAGCTAAATTTAACTGTCCATACTGTGAACTATCAGTTGATTCGAAAGTAATTTTATCTAAGCATATAGATAAACTTCATACATGAGCACCTGTACTAGAAGGGCGTTTGTTTGAATAGATTATATTATCTCAAAAAGGAATTATTGTTGCTGACGCTGCTGAGCTTGCCGGGGTAGCTCAGCCTGGCCAGAGCGTTCGACTCATAATCGAAAGGTCGCGGGCTCGAATCCCGCCTCCGGCATACATCACGAACGAAGGGAAATTGAACATTATATACGCTCTGTAGAAATCATCATTAAAATTACAAGGTTAGTTAATCTGTGCATATTGTAAGTGATACATCGTAATGATAATTTCCTATTCTGTACACAAAGCCTATTCAATACACTGCTACTTATATAACATAAAAAGGAGATATGCTAAAATAAATATGAGCTCAGTAAGCGAGATAATGTCAGAAAAAGAGATTGTTACGATAACTACCGACTCTGGAAAAACTGCCCAAGACGTTGCTGATCTTATGATGAAGAGGAAGGTCGGTTCGGTAATTGTGGTAGATAAAAACAACCAGCATCATGGTATCATTACTGAACGCGATATGGTTAAGCACGTATGTATAAAGAACGTCGCTGCAAGCAGAATCAAAGTAGAAGAAATAATGTCGTCTCCTCTTATAACAATCATGTCATATGATTCAATAGATACTGCTTCAAGAGTAATGAGAAAAAACAACATCAAACGACTTGTGGTTTTAGAAGAAGATAATAGAATTACAGGCTTGCTTAGTGTTACTGATATTACAAGACATTTGGCAAAGATCTTGCTAAATGATTATAATAGATATAGGTCACTACGTTTTGCAGTTGATCTAACTTAAAATCATAAAGCCTATAAAATTGTAATATGACAACAGTAATATTGTAATTATTATAATTCATATTTTGGAAGTTCTTTTTGTAACTTTAAAAACAATTCTTTCGCTTTTTTTCTAGATTCTTCTGTAATATCCTCATTGAATATTGTGTTACTGAGAGAGTCTAGAATTATTTCCCATTCAGCCTCAGACAAGGGGAAATTGAATTTGCTACTACTATTCATGGTCTATAGCTGCCAATTTACACTGTTATAAAATCCTACCTCAAAGTCTGCTTGGAATCATAATCACATATTATTATAATAGATCCTCTGATTTCAATTGTTGATGTCAAATATAGGCGTGTAACAAAGAAATTTAGAATGTGCAATTTAACCTTGAAAGATAATCTAAAACCAAATAGACTATCTGCAAACACTCTATTGGTAAAATTTTATAAAAGATTTGGTAAATGTAATCACATCAGACATTTCGAGTTTAGGATCATGAATATTTTATTGCGACATTCACGGGATCCGCTTCTAATGCTTTAGGGGAATTAGATATGCATGAATATAAAGAGGATTCAGTCTAAATTCATCCTTGAAGATTCATTTAAATGATTCAGTTCTCTTATGTCGTGAGGTTTAAAATTGCTTGGGCCATATCACCTTTAGATTCACTTAATGCCTGAATTGCTCTTTCTTTTGAAACATTTGCCTGTTGCATAACAAGGATAATGTCTTCTTCCTTAAATACAGGAGTATCCCTCTGCTTCTCTTCGATATTCGTGGCTACCACTTGAAAAATAGTACTGTCTTTTCCTTTCATTTCTATTACTTGCGGCTTTATAAGGTAAAGCTCCTTAGTTTCTGTTTTAATGATTACTTCTTCAATGCTACCTATATCTTTCATTTCGAGTCCCATCTTATCCAGCATACGTCTCATTTCACGGTTACTGCCACGCATCATACCAATATTATTTATTTTATCCTGCTTTTTATTCCTTCTCTAACCTTGACAGCAACTCCTCTATGATACTTTTTCATCATTTTGGATCCCAATAGAGATCTGCCTATTGCTACGACTCTATCATTTTTATCTATGATTGCGACATCCGATCCAACTTTGACATTTGAGCCACACCATTCTACGTGTTTACAGAATAAAGATCGACCCTCACTGACAAATGGTACCGCTTCATCATATGGAATAATACAATTCTTTTTGAATTTTTTGTTCTTTAACAATTCTGTTGATCCAAATATTGTTAAAGCAATTCCACCATCAGTCCGCAACGTTGCAATTAAACGGCTATCAATACTGATGTTTTTAATCCGACCAGTTTTTCTAGAATATTCAAATTGAAGATCTTTTCCCAGAAGAATATCAGAGGCTCCAACTCCAAAGATGGCATCAATATGGCAACACATTTTCTCTTCCGGTTTGACAGGTAAAGGTTTCATCACATTTCAATTGAGACACTTACATAAATTTGTGTAAATTCATATCTTACGCTAAACTAACATCTACAAGAAAAAGAACATTAAGACATTATGAGAATAGCACGATCTATTGAACAATTCTCCATGTCCTTACTTATTCTTAAATGGATCCACGGATTGGAAGGTCCTGTTAACTTAGCTCATTTCATCCCATAAATTAATAAATTTGGTACTAGATTCGATAACACTATTATGCATAAACACAAAAAGAATTAGCCATTTGTGTACATGTTGGAGATTACATAGACCAGTTCTTATACAAGGATAATAGTAATCATCGAATGCATCAGTTCTATCCTTTAGATATTCAATTGTTCTTTCTACAACTATCATACTCTTTTCATATGATGAATGTAGTCTATGTTCTAGGTTTAATGAGACACATATTTCCTGATACCCTGTTCCACATCGCTATAGAAGATATGTTTGTCATACATTCTGATTAACAAACTAAGAAATGCCTCCGCGACTAACATATTCCTGTGTCTTGAGATATAGACTCCAAGAATTTGTTTGTGTATTGGTTCAACAGCGACGACCCACAACCATGCTTCATTACTAGAACCAATCTGCAACATGGTTTCATCAATTAGAAAAGCAGATACTCTTTTACAGCACTAAGGATGTTTAGGAAGGATTGAACCTCTGAACCCATTTCCATATGGCAACATGACTCCTTCCTTCTTCTTCAAACGGTTGGATTGCTTTGATGTATTCCTAAAACTTAAACCTAGAAAATAAAAGTATAATGCATACATGATTATCTCTGTGGATGTTCTCTCACGTTCGACTATAATCATAGAATATGGGAGAATATTCACAGCTAAAGCTTTATCGTTAAGTTAACACGACCGACTGGAAAGATCTTAGCTTAAGCAATCACTTATTCACCATGGTAATAAGAGCTCTAAGTAAAAGACATCCTATACTAAAAAGATGACATACAATTTGGATAGGAAAAGTATTTCTTTGCAATAAGAAAATGATAAAATACTCCTTATTAAAAGCCATATTAAGGAAAACACCATTATTGGGCTATTTGCAACACTCACATTGACTATATACCTTCCACAAGCAAAACCGGTAGACATTCTAGCTGAAGAATGAATTTCTCTTTATTAACTAACTTACTCATTCAGGTTGGTTTTAATATCTTTTCAGTCAAACATCTTAGTAGGAAGAGATACTCTCCCTTCTCTTGAAAATAAGGAACCAACCTAAAATACCACCAACTGCAATTACCATACCAAGTGGCAGATAATAGATTGGAGAATCAGAAGGATTTCCATAAAGTACTTCAAATGATATATCACCAGTGTATGTATTAAGAGGAGAAGACACATCATCCTTCCCAGATACTGCAATGGAACCAAGCGTAAACCCATTTACCGATAATTGATTAACTAGAACCTTTGTGCCACTATTAATCGTCAGCCCTGAATTACTATCATATCCAATAATTATTGGGTCCCTTGTTGACCACCCAGGTACTCCACTTTTATAATTATCGTATACCCGGACATATCCAGCTTCTTTTGTATTTACAGCTGCCCAAATCCTCTTAGAAGCATTATCACCATACATTGCAATTTCAATGAATTTCTCACTTGGTTTAGGTTCTTGTAATTTTATTACAACTTTTGCATCCTGTATAGAAGCATAAGATAGATTATTCTGTATGTTTAAAATCCAACTTTCAGATATTGGTTTAGTAAAAGTATAAACAATTGGGTGTCTTCTATCATCGTTTGCTGCAGTATAGGGGATATCAAAACGTTCTGATCGTTTTGTCTTGACTACCATGTATTTAGAGTGAACCGAATCTGTTGATTGTGAACTTTGTGCAAACGTTGATGCATGAGGATGTATTATCATCAAACATACCATAATAATAATTAATTGCAGTAAGAAGTTGTTCCTAAAACTGATGATACTTCTCAAGATTATATAATTCAGGTATGCGCTTAGTAATATAAGTGTGGTTCAAAATTATTGTTAGATCCTGACTTGAAAGAAGTGAGAGAGAATAGAACACAACTCTCGTTAAAAATCCTTACTAACAATCTAGTTTGAGCCTAAAATAAGGTGGTTCAAACTAAATTGTCGTCTCTTCTACTGTCTAAATATCTGTAGAAATTGGAGATCATATTTTGTTGTCATCACAAAGTTAATAGGTAGATTTTTTTTGATGCTATAGCCTATCACGTTAACATAACCATTTTGTCCTTTAAAACAAATACAGAAATCTAACAAGGATGAATTGCTGTTGGAGTCATTGGACCAAATTAACTCGGCGAATAGTTAGTAAATTAAGTAGCTGCTTGCTCAACCTTTTCTTTAAAGGCATTATTCATTTTTAGAAAACTTTGATATATATCCTTATCTAAACGATGGCCTGCAAGAGCAACTCCTACTCCAGTAAAGACTTCCCTATGTATGAAGCGTACATGATTTGTGTTCAGTGGTTCTATAGTAAAAATACGTTCGCCATTGAATATTCCAGGTATAAAGGATTTTCCAGACCATCGTAGCTCACGATTTGGTTCAACTTTTGTCACTGTTGGCCGATAGGTTCTACTCTTTCCACTTAAAGTCTGAAGTTGAATTTTGAGCTTTGTTCCTACCTTAGGATCCCCGTTTATTTGACTAATAAAGGGGTTCCACTGTGGAAAGTTATTAAAATCTGTTAGTACCTGCCATGCCTTTTCAGAAGATGCCATAATATCAATCTCAGTGCGAATTTCTTTCAATCTATATTCTCTATATAGAAGTAGCTGTTAAAATTTTTTTGGTATTCTTGCCTCCATTAGTAAAGCTTTAGTTATACCGTATGACACTTCATATGTATTAGTTTATCAAGATCTATGAAATTGGTATGCATATTGTTCTATCACAAAGTAGTTGGCATAATGTTATATGCATTATTGGATACAATATATTAAAAATAATAATACCCGGTAGCTCCCACACATAGGGTTTTCCTTCTAAGGCCACTCCTAACAGGTTCCAAACCAGCCATATAAGGTTGATAAAAAGATTGAAAACCAACAGATATATATGATCTTATATAGTATCATCTCCCCTCCCTCTGTAGCTAGTACTCCAATCCTTATAACAGCTCAACTTTTCTTAGATTTACCCCAATGGTTTGTAGAAATATTTGTGAGAGAATATATTCAAAAATACAAGTGGGAGAGAACATCTACTTTTCTGGCAAAAAATATTGTAGAAGATGTGAGATTTACTTTTATCACAATGGTGTGTTTTGTCCATGCTGTGGAATGCAGCTAAGGCTAACACCAAGCAATAAAGAAGGTAAAGAAAGAATTAGGCAAAGGAAAAAGCAGCGAAAAACATTGTATATGATGTCCATTCTGCCCGAAAGGATCTTTGAACTACATGATAAAGTGTAGTCAAACATAGGAACAGATAATATCGATAGCAAACCAAGTGATACAAAATAGCACAGTTACGATTATGTATGAAAGCAAAAAAGGTTTTTTCATCAATATCATCAGACTAAAGGATCTTTCCATTGAAACTACTGACTTTACCGGCCTCTAATAACCCCACTTTTCTACATTTTTTTAATATTCTAGAAATAATTTCTGATGAGAATATTAGCTCTTTTGAGAACTATTGCTATTGCAAAACCTAAATATTTTGGTAACCAATATTGCTTAAATATATAGTCTTCTATAAGCCATATGGAAGACTATAGCAATATCAACCAATAGAATGCTAAGAAAAAGTCCAAATTCATTTTCCTTTTCAAGGATAAGAAGAATGAATGAAGCGATAAAAAGACTAAAAGGCTTATTGCAAGTAGAGTGGGATCAATAGAAGAGTCAGAAATAGTGTATTTTTTGCTTCAAGTGCCTGTTCTAAAAACCATCCATTAGTTTTATGACATTATGGTGCTTTATTGGAATCCACGTTATTCTCATTCAAACGATCATCTTAAGTCATAAAGTAGAATCTTCATATTATTTCATGGGTCATCCAGCTAAAAGATTCATTTCTAAATCGATAGTATAGTTTCTACATACTACTTTGACAGAGCAACAGTATTGCATTCAATATTGAAGATGCTGCTGGACTTCCACCCTTTCTGCCCACATTGGTGATAAATGGAATATTGATCTTCATAAGCTCATCTTTAGATTCAGTAGCAGAGACAAAGCCAACGGGAATACCTATAACAAGTGCAGGTTTCGCAACGTCTTCTCGGATCATATTAATTGTTTCGTAGAGCGCTGTGGGTGCATTGCCGATAGCTACTATTCCTCCATTCATTTCATTTGCTGCACGACGCATCGCCATTTCCGATCTAGTTTTATTAAATTTGCGAGCTTCGTTGGCTAGAGATTTATCAGAAATATAGCACATAACCTTCAATCCAAGATCAGTAACTAACTTTTTGTTTATCGCAGAAAGTACCATATCTACATCAGTAACAATATTACATTTATTTTTGATAGCATTGAATGCAGATGTGATTGCATTCCTATGAAATACTACTCTTTCCCTTCTAGCAAAATCAAAGTCTGCAGTTGCATGAATAACTCTGCGCACAACAGCCCATTCTAACTCATTGTAATCATGTTGCCCGATTTCACTATCTATTATATCTAAGCTTTTCTTTTCTATGTCAAACGCCCTATTTGACATTTCTCTATTTGCAGGAGTTTCGTAATTCTTATTATAAGAGGTCAATTCTTCTTTTTTCTACCTCATTGGCACGCTCAACTATGAGGTCAACCAACTTTTCATCCACTCCTAAGTGTTTTGTCATAAATACATTCTTGAATCTATATTTTCCAAGTGCTTCATCAATATCCATGATTACATCATACTTTATGTGAGCACCATTATGTAAAAAGTATGGCACTAATAGAATAATTTTCGGGTCATTTTGAAGTATCATATTCTTTATGCCTTCATTTATGTCTGGCTTGTCTAATTCAAGAAAGCAAAAGTTTACATTCCGATAAAAAGGCTTCAGGGTATTAACCGTATAAATGAAGGCATTTCGAGCACATTTATCACTACTACCATGACCAATAAGTAGAATATCGCATTCAGAATCAGAAAATTGAATTTTATGCTCTCTTTTTAATTGAGAGATTCTATCAATTACGACATCCGTGACCATAGTATGATAACTAAGTGGTTTTGTTATAACCAAGTTCACGTTCTTGATTTGACCAATTTTGGCACTTTGTTTGACTGAATCTTTTAACTTCATACCAGGATATAGAAAATATGGCATTATAGTGATGAAGTCAGCACCATTATCAACACATTTTCTTATACCTTCCTCTATAAATGGAGGCACAACTTCTAAGAAGCAATAATTTGTATAATCATACCTCGCTTTGCGCTTTGCAATTGAGCAAATATTTTGAAGCTCCAGCCTTACTTCTGGCTCTCTGCTACCCCTATCAACAATTAACAGTGCTTTCTTCAACAATTTATTCAAATTTTATCCTAGATATAGCTATCGTGAGATTAGGCGGGAATTTTTGTTTTGGAACTATAAGTTCGCCTTTTGAACTTAGTATTGATGATGCTTCAGATACACTTGCGGTTCCTTCATATTTTTGCACCATATTGGAAGGATTTGGAACTTTAACTGCGGCAAGTCTATCTTTGTCATAAGTTTCTGCTGGAATACCACATTGATCCGAAAATTCCTGTAATCCCCTTATCTTTATTTCTCTAGTGATAGATGAAACATTTCTAATGCTCATGGGGCTTAATCCTTTATCTTTCATTACAGCATGAATCCCGGATTCAATGTCATTTTTATTTGTGTCCCAATGAAGCCCTAATCCTATTACTAGGCTTTTTGGTCTATAGATAACTGATTTTTCTAAGATAATCGCGTCAGTAATTATCCTATCCGAAATTATTAGTGCTCCTTTAAAATCTAGCGATCTCATTTGATCAAGGCTTTTGACCACTATAACATTCTTTGGCAATGATGATGAATGCCACCAACTCTTTTCTCCTGTTTCTTGGTATAAGCCTATTTTCTCTTCATTAACCATAAAAGCACTGACTTTTGTTACATTTTCGTTGTTTTCAATCTCCCATCCAAATTCTCTTCCGAGTAAATCAACAGCAATGGTTTCGTTAACGTCAGCAGCTGTAGTAATCACTGGCCGAGAATTCATAAAAAAAGAAGCAATAAGCCGTGCTAGTGCATTTGCTCCTCCAAGATGTCCTGATAATGTACTAATAACGAAGTTTGCTTTATCATCAATTACTAACACCGCAGGATCACTCTTCTTATCAACAAGAAATGGTGCAATTAATCTTATTACTGCACCTAATGAAAATATACAAATCAGAGCATCCTTAGTTTTGAAAAGGTTTGCTACTAGCTGTGATGTCTGTTCTGTAAACCAATTTATATCAGAAGTGGAATCATTATGTTTCATTGGAGCATAGATCTCGACTTCAGGTATATTCTCCTTTATTCGACGGGCAATCTCAATTCCATGTCTTGTTATAGATATCACCGCTGTTTTTCCTACCATGAAGATTATATATTAGCTAGATCGGAATGAAAAATAATTCTTTCTATTTTAAGCCTTTAAGACATAACAGCAACTTAAAAACAATACATGGATATCGCTATTTTATAAGGGAGATCATGTACGGACCTGATGTTTGTTAATGGCAATTGCCACTTGCATAAGATGCAATTTTACTTGCATGTAGAACACCATCGGATTCGCTTATCAGTCATGTTGATCACAATATATGACATTAAGTCCTTAATGGAAAATTTTATGCTATTATATTAATATTAAAGAGAAAAAAACTTGCCTTGTTGATAGCAACTTACAAGCATCACATATGTCTCCACCTTATAAATGCTTATACTATAATCACTAATCACTATATCAAATTGTATTTCTGTATTTCTACATATTATAACTCCTGCTCTGTGGTGTGTTGAGCAACGGTCAAAGTCATAATTTTTAAACTAATATCTAGCAACGTCAACAAGTCATTTTGATATATAATCTGAATTTAACCCCCTTTATATGAACCAGATTTTAAGGTTTTATAATATTACCGTATCAGTTTCTGTTGAAGAAAACAAAAATTTAAAAAAAGGAATTTAGGATTTTTATGGGGATGTTTAGCCTTCTTCCCAGCCTTTTACGAACACTGCATTCTTCTTCAATGGAATTGGTTGTCCTGGTGTATAGTCCATTGGCCTCATCCAAAATATTGCCTTTGTTGGGCAAACGCCAATGCAAGCTCCATCGGAGATGCATCTTTCTGGATAAAATACAAATGCTTTACCTCTCTTCCATCCTTCTACCGGTTTTACTCTCAGTACATCTGGACCAAGAGCGGTACAAATTTCTACACATAGCGCACAGCCAATGCAGTGTTGCTCACTAATATCTGGAATTATTGCGACTGGCATCTAATTCACTAATCTCGATCTATATCTAAACTATTTAAACCCTATGCCATTTGTATAACAGTGATATAAAATCCTATATTTACTTAATTTTGGCTATAGCTGCTGCTCATCTAGAAATTTCTTCGATATGGAGGAATCCGGTAACACAAATACTAACTCCTATCATTGTCAAAGAGCAACTATCCAATAAACCAATGTACAGACACAAATTTTTGTATCTTTAAAACACGCTTTTTATATCTACAATGCATAAGAATTTTGTGTCATACTACAATTTTTCAAGGATGAGCTTTGACATTTCTAAAGAACAGGAAATTTTTCTGGAAGACGTAGATCACATTTGCAAGTCAATACGTTCCTACGAAGAGAAATGCTATCTTGAAGAAAGGTTAAATGAAAAAGTAATTTCAGAATTTGGAAAGATTGGAATGCTTGGATGTCCTATATCAAGAAAGTATGGGGGCCTAGGTTATGATATTCTCACATATATTCTTGCCATCGAAAGAATAGGCAAAGAAGGCAGTTCCATGCGAACTTTCTTTTCAGCCCATACATCAATTGGTCAAATGATACTTCAGGGCTGGGCAAACGAAGAACAAAAGAAAGAATATCTTCCAAAAACCTGTGATGGAAAAAGTATAATGGCCTTTGCACTCACGGAACCGTTAGCGGGCAGCGATCCTTCTTCTATAATTACAAAATTTGAAGACAAAGGTGATCACTATGTCTTGAAAGGAAAAAAACACTGGATTGGTAATGGTACATTTGCTAATCTCATGACAACTTATGCAAAAGAAGATAGTGATAGCGGGAGCGGCAATAGAAAAGTATCTGCATTCATTGTCAATGGAGATTCTGCTGGTGTTAGAACAGAAGAAATGAAGGACAAGTTAGGACTATTGACGGTCAAAAATGCAGAAGTTCATTTCGACAATTGCATTGTTCCGAAAAAGAACTTGCTTGGGCAAAAAGGTCAAGGGTTGAATATTGCGTACAGTGCATTGATAGATGGCAGGCTAAGTGTGGCTGCAGGTGCCATAGGTGTAATGGTGGATTGTTTAAATGAGTCCGTTATGTATTCGAAAATAAGAGAACAGCATGGTTCCTTGCTAGCGAAAAAGCAGTTGATACAAGAACATATAGCAAGAATTGCCATAAACATAGAAAGTTCTCGCTGGTTAGTATATCGTGCAGCTTTGGCAAGACAAAAGCTTCATGATTATGTGGAAAAACTCAAGGAGGTGGACGAGCAATGGCAATCCAAATTGAGCAGAAGTAACATCGAATATTCAATGTTACGAAACGAGGCAGATAGATTTGCAACTATGGCGAAATTTCATGCAAGCAATTCTGCATTTGATTCAGCAAACAGAGCTGTTCAAATTTTTGGATCTGTAGCTTACAGAAAGACAAATAGGGTAGCAAGACATTTCTTAGATTCACGAGCAATTATCATATATGAAGGAACAAATGAAGTACTTGAACTAAAAGTGGCATCACAAATTCTTGGAGAAGATTATAGAGCCTACTAATCATTTTATGCCGCCCAGTATTTATCATTATACTCATAATAATCACAACAACACTTCATTCATTATAGCTAATCCTTCCTGTATCTCTTCTTCCGTTATAGTTAAAGGGGGTATTACTCTCATTGCCTTCTGACCTGCAGGCAGTAATAGGAGGCCTTGCTTAAATAACTCTATTA
>DATDNG010000314.1:0-4150 GCA_036518375.1 Nitrososphaeraceae archaeon
TTAGTATTATACTGAAGGTTAAACCTCCCACACGAATTTGCCCTACTTGTGGATTATCTGGAAATATTGAAGTGTAGCCTATCCATAGTTCTTGAATTTGAGTTGTTGGATGCGACAATAAACTAGGGGAGATCATATGGTCGAACTAAATAACTATGTTGTTTATTTCAAGTATTTTCCTTATATCTTGCTTATTTAGTAGTATTCCATTCCATGGTTCTCTTGATTTCTTTACTATTTGTGAAGCATTACTCAAGAGAGTAAAGTCTGTAGGAAGAATACTTGACAAGTCTTGCCATCTAACAGGCATAGATATAGTAGCTGAAACAGTTGGTCTTGCTGAGAAAATAGATGCTATTGTTTTTCCCATAGAATTTTGATTATAATCAAAGAATACTTTTCCATTTCTCTCAGAGGTATTCCAAGCCATCGTAATTTTTTGGGGATACCTTTTTATCAAAATCTTTCCTATAACCTGAGCAAAGGATCTAGTTTGTTCATATGTATATGATAAAGTAATAGGAACAAAAATATGCAATCCTGTTTTTCCAGATGTCTTTACATATGATTTAATAGTTAATGCATCAAAGAGGTCTTTGAAATCATATGCAACCTCTACTGTTGATTTGAATGCTTTGATATTATATTCTGGCTCTTTTTCTCCTTTTTTCTCCTCCCAACCCGAGTAAATATAAGGATCCAAATCAAAGACTATGAAATCAGGTCTGTTCACTCCACATCTTTTATCATCTGTGGCATTTTCTTTGCAGGAATCAAAATCATCAACTCTGCCATACCATGGATGCATTTCTATACATCCGAGATTTGCTAGCCAAAGAAGGGTATCTTTGTTATTGCACATAATATAGTTAACAATATTGCCTTTGGATTTTGAATAAACCTTTAGTGTTTGTACAAAATCAGGTTTTTCCTTATCCCAGTTCTTGTGATAAAAATGCTTACCTTTTATTCCATCAGGATATCTACTCAAAGATAATGGTCTATCTTTAAGATAAGGAAGAAGATATTCACTAATTTCGCTATAGTATTCAATCAAATCCTTTTTAGTCAGTTGTGGATGGCTTTCGCTTTTCTCCCAGAATACTTTATCAAGGTTTGAAAAAGTAGCGGTAGAAGTAGCAGAAGAAGAAATAGAAGTCTGCAGCTGTGTAGCAGTACTATGACTATTAGATGAAGATGGTTCATCAGCAGTTCTTCGTTGCTGCTCCTTTTCATTATTATTAGCCCTTGAAACTAATTTTTCGGTACTCTTTTCTTCTTCAATAATACATTCTTCAGTTTTTTTATCTTCTCTGAATCGAAGAAATATAGGAGCTCTCATAATCTTTTCGTTTGTCCAACCACTGAATTTTACCTCTGCTACAAGTTTAGGTTCAATCCAAACAGGAGCTCGATTAGTATATGGGATATAGTCAACGGGACATTTTTCTATTCTGATTTGCTGAAGTTGGTTGTATATTTCATCAAGCTGAGAGAAGTCAAACCCACTTCCACTATGACCAACAAATCTTAATTTGTTACCATCATAGACTGCCAGCAGAAGAGAACCAAAATAATCTTCTCTATTTCCTTCTCCCTTTGTATATCCTATTACCACACAGTCTTGAGTTTTTATAGTTTTGATTTTTAGCCATTCTCTTGATCTTGTACCTTGTATGTATCTACTAGACTTGCATTTTGCCACTATTCCTTCTATGTCTTGCTTCATTGCCTTGATACTATCAAAGACCTCTTTACCATTTTCTTCAAAGAAATCTGAAATTAGTACTTTGTTGTTTTTACTTATGACTTTAGAAAGGATACTCCTCCTTTGAAGGAATTCTAGATTCTGCAAGTTTTTTCCATCCAAATAAAGAATATCAAAAATGTAATATGTGACAGGTATTTCCGTAGATAACTTCTCAATATCTGCCTTATAATCTACGTTCATTCTCCTCTGATGGTTTTGAAAACTTGGCATGCCGTCTTTATCTAGTACTACAATTTCGCCATCTATTACGACTGACTCTTGACATTTTATTGCTAATTTTAGCGGTTCTATTAATTCAGGATATCTGTGCGTAATGATTTTGTCACTTCTAGATTTTATTTCAAATATTGTTTTTGCTTTGTGTAAAAAGAACATAGATCGTACTCCATCCCATTTTATTTCAAAAACCCAATCTTTGTCATTGAAGGGCTCGTCTACAGCTGTTGCTATCATTGGTTTTATTTTTATTGGAAATTCTGCCCTTACGCCAAGTTCTTTCTTTTTTTCCTTTGGATTTACTTCTGTCGAAAGCGTTGTAGATTTTTTATCTTTCCTTTTGTAATCATCATTATTGATGGTACTATTAGTAGTATAGTGATTGTCTTCTCTATTAGTAGTAGAATCTCTTGCAACAATACTCTTATAGTTTGATTTTGTGTTGCTATTATTATCATCTTCTTCCTTACCATTCTCCAAGTCTTGATTGGTTCTTCCAGTTAGAACTGACTCAGGTCTTGTGATAGTTAAATCATCTTTAGTAGATACAAATTCATCATTTGCTTTAATTAAAAGCCATTGATTTTTTTCTCTAGATGTTCTTAATAACAAAAATCTTCCTTTTAATTTCTGTCCAAACAAAGTAAAGGTAATTTTTCCATTTTTGAACTGATCAGAAATTTCTTGTTCTGAAGTGTACCTGCCTGTATCCCAAACAATCACTGTTCCTGCGCCATAGTTTCCTTCTGGAATAATCCCTTCGAAAAGTAAATAATCTAAAGGATGATCTTCAGTTAATACTGCTAGCCTCTTTACCTTGAGATCTAGAGAAACACCTTTGGGTACAGCCCAAGATTTTAATACACCTTCCTTTTTTATCTCTAATCTAAAATCATAGTGTAGATTTGTCGCATCATGTTTCTGTACCACAAATCTAAGCTCTTTACCTTTTTTATTATCCTCATCTTCCTTCGTATTTCTTCCCACCGGTTCAGGCGTTTTTGTAAAATCTCTTTTTTTGTTATATTTGTCTAAAATTTCCACGTCTTTTTCACCTAAGTAGATGATGGTGAAGAGAAATGCAATGATGATTTATTGCTTTAATAATAATAATATTTGAATTGGGAGAAGAAGTGGAGCTATTCATAATTCTGTATATCGTTATCACAATAGTTTAAATTGTGTAGGTTCATCTTAAGTCTGGATTCTGTTGTGTGCTGAAAACAAACACTGTTTCTTTTGATGCCAAGATATGAAGCTATACAGGAACTCTTTTGGCAGACAGGCATTATCATGTATTTTCAGCAATGTAGATGGATTATATAGATTATATAGATAATGTTGTTTGAAGAAAGGATAAGTGTGATTATTGTATGCTAATTCTACTTTCTCTGCATGTCTTAGCTGTGATATCTTAATGCAAATGTAAAGATACTCTTTAGAATATGATATAAAATTGATTGTGAGCGTTATGTGACTGAATCCTTCTTAAAGGTCAGGTCATTATTCCTCCTCCTCTTTTGCTTTGGTCGTGTAATACTCTATTCCTGTTTGTAGCAGAAGTGTCGGCAATAGTTGGTTGGTTATCTTTTAGATTTTGCTCTGGTAATGTATTCTCTGGAGTTTGGCCAGAATAAGATGCAGCAATATCACTTCGGTTTCTATCACGCAATTCATTGAATACCAGATTCTTTATTCTACTTGCAGTCACAGTTTTTTCTTTCAGTTGTGTAGGTATTATTCACCATCTGGTTTGTCAAGATCTTGAGTAACGAGTTTGCTATCTCTAATATACCTTCATGGTATTCATTGTAATAGTGATTTCGATGCGGTTTAGTAGTAGAAATAGATGTAGATGGTGAAGATGCTATTGCTGTAACTGCAGTACCCATACTGCTGTCAAATATACTATTATCGTTATCATATTTGCTATTGTAAATAATGGCATATCTATCGGGATTCATTCGTAAGGCTTCGATAACTGCAATAATAGCTGAAGTTAATAGTGATTTACGTTCTGCTAAGAGTCTGTCTACAACCTCTTCAGCCATCCTCCTGATTTGGAGGTATCTTCTATTGCTGCCTTTAAACCTGGAAACAAATCGCTGCAGTTCTGACCTTTCGTTAAAGAGGCGGTCTATGCCATCTTGTAAAGTATCAACA
>DATDNG010000315.1:0-7265 GCA_036518375.1 Nitrososphaeraceae archaeon
TGCGATAGGATAAGGATAACTTCTGAAGGTATGCTTATGACGTGCTTGTTTGCGAATGCTGGTTATGATTTGAAGAGCTTGTTGCGAAGTAAAAAATCTGAGGATGAAATAAAAAGATACATTCTGGAATGCATGAAGAAGAAACCTGAAGGAGTAGTAAGTATAATAAAATCTAATGCACTAAGACCATCATTAAATCTTATGCATAGAATAGGTGGTTGAAAATATTCCTCTATAGATATAATATCTTGTTGCATTCGATTACCGACCTCTTAATTGCAAAAGGATCACTGTGATTTTTTGTCGTCGTGACCAATAAAAGTGCTCATATCCTATCCTATTTCGGATCAAGCAAGGGTATATTATTGATCCAATTGATTTAATGTCAAGATTTAACAGTCGTAATAGTATTAAATTACAGAAATGTTATGGAGTATTTTGAGGATATCATAGAAAATATTTCTCCATTATCTTTGACATATTCAACTTTATTACATCTTTATCGGTCAATGTTTCTGGATGTTCTTTTTTTAAATGTCTTAATGCAAACCTGACATTGTCGCCGCACAGCTTGCATTTAGCTTTACCAAACATATTGTATGTTAGGAAACCATAGCTGTAAAGTCTTTTCTATCAACCTCATGTCTTCCTTACTTATTACTATTTCAATACCCAATACCAAATATTTTGAAGGCATAAAACTCCTATTCTTAATTATCAGTAATTGCTATGTATCTGTATATCAATCATGACGAAAAATCGAGAGACGTTCTGTAGTTATGAAAAACTTAAGCTGCATGATATATTCGTAATTAATAGCTTTCTTTGATGATGATAATATAGTTCATTGTTAATAACATTCTTCCAACGTTTTATGCCGAGCATTAGAAGAAGTGACATGCAAATTTTATAACGTTTCAGCTGCAATTCCAACTTCGTAATTCCTCAGCTCAGTGCCCTTCAAATCAATTGCAATCTCCTCATTATTGAGCAATATTTCATTTTCTGTAATTCTTATTGGCGATCGATTATAGTACATTCCATCAGAGGTTATAGTAATTTCTCTATTATTTTTAATCTCAGCGTCAAATATTATATTCTTAGAGGAATTTTTTATTGTCAAATGCCGCGGCTTGTAGATTATGCTCCAGTCTATGCTGCCCCGTTCCGCGCTCCAGCTATTTTCACACACTATTGCAATTAGATTATTTAGCTTGTCAAAAAAATTGATATCAAACAATAAGTATTTTCCATCTTCTCTCTTTATAGATATAATATCAAAATCATCTACTACGAGGATTCTTGAAGTGTTAACAAAGATGCATTTACCTACATTTACAGATATCTCTTCTGAGGATATGCTGAAAGTGTCTTGTTGATGCACTTTATTGTAAGGGTCAGCTTTGGCACCACGTAAAGCCGATTCTGATATTTCTTTCAAATCATATCTAATACTGTGATACGGACAGAGTGCTACCATATTCTCAGGAAGGAATGCCTGAATATTGTGATAGGGAACAATATGAACATATTCTAATATAGGACAGCCGCACATAGCACATCCGTAGAAGGCAGTTTTTCTAAGTTGTGTCTGGATCTGTAAAGGAGCTATATTGTTTGTAGACATTTAGATCTTCGATAGCATTATCAATTTACAGATTATATAAAAATCATTTTATTTGCAAATTTATCGTTTGGCTTTAGAAAATATTCATTTACGTAAACGTCAATTTACGTAAATATGCGTGCATTGCTTTAAGAAATGATTGTTTTGCTGATATTTCTTTAGCTGTCTCAATGGTCAAAAAATTAAAAAGACTGAGCATAGCGAAGCCGTATTCTGGAATATATTCACGCAAACTTGTGGAGACCATAAAATTTTAACCTTCTCACCACCATTTTCTGCTGCATAGGAGCTTTGTTGAATATATATTGCAGAATGGAAAGATATATCGATATTATTAAGTCACTCTGTAAATGATGCATCTATCTAATTTGGTTCTGAACCTTAGCAATCGATTGAAAAGCTAATAAATCCGCGATCATAAAACTATTTAGTGAATATTAATGCAACAGTATGCACATCCGGAAGTTCTAACTGATACTCATTGGGTTGAGAATCATCTGAAAGATGGGAACGTCCGTATAGCTGAAGTAGACTATGATCCAAGGGCAAATTATGAGCTAGGACATATACCTGGATCGGTATTGTTTGACTGGAAACGGGACATTAACGATCCTATTAGTAGAAATATTTTGAGCAAGCTGTCTTGTGAGGAGTTGCTGCAAAGGTTTGGCATTAATAATGATACCACACTAATCCTATATGGAGATTTTAACAACTGGTTTGCAGCATTTGCATTCTGGGTGTTTAAGTATTACGGATACACAGATGTGAAAATCATGGATGGAGGTAGAAAGAAATGGTTAGAAGAAGACAGACCACTAAGTAAGGATGTTCCAAATTATCCTAAGGGCAATTTTAAAGCCTCCGAGCCCGACGATAGTATCAGGGTCTTTATGAATTACGTAAAAGAAACGCTGGGTAAAAAGGATAAAGCATTAGTTGATGTGAGAAGTCCCAAAGAGTTCACTGGCGAAATATTAGCTCCTCCAGAATATCCTACTGAGCATGCGCAGCGTGGAGGACATATTCCCGGAGCAGCTAACATACCTTGGAGCCAAGCTGTTAACGATAATGGAACATTCAAGTCCGTAGATGAGTTGAAGAAACTATATGATGCAAACGGAATAATTCCCGATAAGGAAATCATTACATATTGTAGGATTGGAGAAAGATCGTCCCACACCTGGTTCGTTTTAAAATATCTTCTCGGTTATCCTAACGTCAAGAATTATGATGGATCGTGGACGGAATGGGGAAATATGATTGCTAATCAGGTAGAAAAATGAAAGATTATAATAATAACAACTAAAGCAAGATTCCATATGAAGAAATAAAATAGAAGTGTAGATTTATTTTTCTCATTTTATTTTCTTAACAATAAAATGGAAAAGGTTCCCCTCAGATCTTGTTTCCAGCAGAGATTGACCGTTCTGCTCTGACCACCTTATCATTTCTAGATCTGCAGTAGGATCATCTGATACGAGATGTACAACTTCACCTACGGGAATTTTTGTCAACAACTCATCGAGTTTTGTAAGAGTAGCAGCACATTCGACTCCTATTTCAAACATCTCATGGTCGGGGAATGCTACAAAGCACCTAACATGTAGTTGTTGAATTAAAGAATTTATTTTATTATAGCAGTTCTCAATCGTTTCTAACGCTCCAAGCTCCGATTCCATATTAGGCTCCAACCTGGCAAACCAGCCATCTGAGTAAGGAAAGTCATTTACTGTCTTTGGTCGAATAATTATGGAATCGTTGATTTCAACGATCTTACCACTGATTGGACTTCGTACAGCCCCGAAATATTTCAAACTCTCCACTGTTCCAATACTCTTTCCTCTTTCTATTTTTGTTCCTACTTGCTTAATTTTTACTTTAGATAATCTGCCAGAGATAGCTGTTAAGATAGTTGTAACTCCAATGGTTATTAATTTGTCTTTATTTTTTACCCAAACAAGACCCTCCGTGTCATATAACAGTCCTTCCGGAAAGATACAGCGATTTATCTCCATATTATTGAGAAGCAAACTTAACCGATATATACGTTGGAGCCATACAGCGGGCCGATCGCCTATGTTGCCATCTGTATGCATTCCGGTATTGTTTCATCTCACCTTCTGAGTATCTGACAGTCAATCAAAATTCTTACCTGTATATCTGAGTACAGCATCTAACTAAATATACAAAGATTCTTTTCTATATTATAGCCTTGAAGCGAGTTTTAGGGCAGCTTGTCTCAATAAATCGAAATCAGAATTGCATTGTATTCAATATTATTATTATCATTATCAGTATTATCAAACCTATAGCCGAATATATCTTGCTTCTGTTGAATACCTACATTAGGGTTGTTGGCAAGGCCACCTTGAATTAGAGACGATTGCAAATTTGATTTAGATGTAGGAGTAGCAGATAATGTCTTGTGAGCCGTTTCTTTACCAAGTTTTTGAAAATATGCGGTTGTCATTAAAGTAACATTTCTTGCCCGAGACTTTACTTTCAAAATAATGAAATTTGTGTTGATAGCATGCTGCTTCACGTGCTGATTTTAGTTGTGCAGCAATTGTTAACGACGATGATGACGATGATGATGGGTTGCCTTATTATCCTTTATTGTATTGTTACTTGTTGACTGTATGCCTGTAATATTTTTTCCATTGTGAAAACCATCGATTATTGCATTTGAATAAACGGTATTTCCATCTCCAGCGCTCTTGACATTTATGCCGTTTGATGACTTTATCACAGTATTTTGGTATATGTTATTGTTAGAAGAATTATCTTTTACATAAATTGCATTAGTGGTATTTGAAATTGTATTATTGTATATCTCATTGTCGTGAGATTGTGAGATGAAAATACCTGTTGCTTCATCATGGACATTATTATTTCGGGCAACAGAGTTATACATATTTCTGCTAAAAAATATCCCTGGTTCCACATTCCTATATACTTCGTTGTTTTCTATTGTTATATTGTAGCAGTCTAAAGAGCAAATGATCCCTATCCCGCCATTGTCATTAACCACGTTGTTTCGAATTATCATATCGTGAGTTCCAGTATGCGGGTCAAGACCGTATTTGGAATTGTTGTAAATATGATTGCCTTCAATACTCATATCGCCTACATTGCTAGAATAGAAACCAAAATAAAGATCGTGTAAGTTATTATGGCGTAGTATGCTACCATGACCTCCAAGATAGGTAAGTCCAGTAACGGCGGCGCCTACTCCTCCCTCATATCCTAAGTATGCAATCTCTGAGTTTGTAATATCTGTAGTACCTGTTGCGTCTTTCTCGATTCTTATAAATGCTCTTGGTGAACCCGCGTGGACCTCGTATCCATCGCTTTGGAGTATTCTTGTTCCATTACTGACTGCATAGTAATTGGTTGTTGGATTCCATGAAGTTATGGCCACCGAATCTACCTTTAGGCTGCCATGCACATCTATGCTGTATGCAGTCGTTCCATCTGAAATTATCTTTAGCCATGAAGTATCAGTCGAATTTACGTATAATGTAGCTCCTTTTGAAACTGTCAAATTTGCATTTAAAAGCCACACATTATTAGTAGAAGAGAAAGAAGAATCAGAGTCTCTTTGCTTTTGTATGTCCAAGATACTTGGATCCTTTAGTTCATTGTATACATCTGACAGATTTGCAGAAGTGCAAGTTACAATAATTAATCTTGCAGATTGATCATAGTTGATACAAGAAGAACTTGCTGTTGTATCCGGTTGCGCCATCGCATCTTGATATTTGGGAACATAGTACAGCGTGATGGGTACAAGGGAAAAAATCAACAATAATGCAGACAGAATAGCAATAATGTATATTGACATCAAGAATATGACTCGTTGTTACTGTATGGATATATATGTTGATGGTGTCCTGTTCTCACAAAGCAAGAGCTAATTTGATAAACACCCTTATGAATATTTGTTGCATTAGTAATATATGATATTGTTATGATACATCTAATTGGGTGAATGTTTGTATAGATTGAGCTCCAAGTTAGAAGTTTCGTAACAAACCTGTAGAGCTGTCGGCTTTTTATTATAGCAAATATCCGATCCATTTAATATCGAACATATAATGCAGCTAAACCATATGGAATTTGAACAATGAGATCAGCATCCGCGTGTTGTGCATCAAGCAAGGCTATTGGGTTGATATTTTTAATGGCTGTCTTTCCATTTACAGGAACCCATGCCTGAGCTAGATGATTAGAATAGTCTAGGCCATCGATTTTTAAATTTATGTGAAAAGTCCCTGCCGCTTGTGATGGTGGGAGCGTTACAGGTGCTCTTGGAACATTCTGCGCATATGCTGGATGTTGTATACCATTTTCAGGAAACGCTAGTGTGAAGATAATAGCAGCAGCAACAATGATTAACTCGATGGTTTTTTTTGAAACTGTAAATTGGCATCTAGGCATATTGATCACTATGTGCGCCAGGCTTGATATTACCATTGTTAAAAATATTACAGTAATAATTTTATCGTATCATCAGCAAGTTTTTCTGGCATATATTTATCAAGGATTTACTTTTTTGAAATGATTTGTATTACATTTAGGCGCAAAAATTCATTCTTAAATGAATTAAGAGAATAAAAATACTATGTAAATACAATTGAAGAACTTGAATTAAACGTCTGTATGGTTTTAAAATCATAAATAGTAAGACTACGTTCATTCATTACTTTATTGTCTAATACTCTACTATAATTTAGTAGATCTTGTACGATAGGGTGTCGAAGCCAGAGATTCAATGTTGGAAAAATACTAAAGGGAAAAGATGTAGCACATCTGTCAGTAATTCGAGTAGATAGTTATATTTGATGAAGTAACTAGATAATAATACTTAAAACACATAATATCGACAATTAGTAGAAATTATGGTTCGCCGTAAATACGTAGTTATCATTCAACCATTAAATTGAAACTAAGAGGTCTCTACAAAATTAAGAGAACAATAGCTCTCTGCACCATTGTGATGCTCCTGATGTCCGTTATCTCTATTTTCACCCAAAACCTGTCAATACCCTATGTGTATGCTGATGACAAAGAAGATAAGGATAACAATAAAGAAAAGAACAAGTCGCTAATCAACGAAATATCAGATAAAGTAGTAAGCGGTGATACCAGTAAAGCAGCAATAGAACAGATCCTTCAGCAGATACAAACACAAATAACCCAAAGATCAGGTCAAGACAAGGCCACTGCTGCACTTAAACAAATAAAATCACTTATCGAATTGAATCCTAACGGTACGCTATCTCAATCAATACTATCTCTTGCAAAACAGCAGGCATCAGGTAATACAGCTGCTGTTAATCAAGCTGCAGTACAGATAGCGACCCTCGTCGCTAGCGGTAGTGACTATGTAGGACAACCATTGCAACAAGCCGGCGCGTCATCTCCTGTAGTTGTGAAATCCTCTTCCTCAACCATCATTTCCTCGTCAGCCATTTCAAATACTCCATCTATTAATCTAGATAATAAGGATAACAATAAAGAAAAGAACAAGTCGCTAATCAACGAGATATCAGATAAAGTAGTAAGCGGTGATACCAGTAAAGCAGCAATAGAACAGATCCTTCAGCAGATACAAACACAAATAACCCAAAGA
>DATDNG010000316.1:0-2822 GCA_036518375.1 Nitrososphaeraceae archaeon
ATATCCGACCAGTTCTGCTGGTGAAACTGCACAGAATCTGAACCTCCAGATATCTTATGGAGATGCATACGGTAACCAAAAAATTTTAAATGCAATGGTCGGTCTCATAATAGCACCAAATCCACCGCAATCGGTGTTAAACCTTACAACTAACAATGGAAATGCATTAATTTTAACAGCAGGCAAAATAGAGAATATGGAGTTCACACTTCAAAACAATGATAAAAACCCAATAACCAGTGTTGTTGCTTCACTTAATTCACAAACTGATGCTATGAAGATTCTTGGAGATTCTAGATGGACATTACAATCCATGTCGCCTCAATCCAAGCTGAATATGTTTACAAAGGTCTTTGCGTCTTCTACATTAGTTGGCCAACCCACCCTCCTTACCCTAACAGTACAATACGTATCAGAAGGACAATCAAAGACAGATTCTCTTAACCTTGGGGCGTACATTACTGGTGAAATCAAAGTAAGAGTATACGACGTACGAATCACCAATGTAGGCAATATTCCTAATCTTACTGGAAATATATTGAATGAAGGAAACACAGTTGGATTGTTTACTACTGTGCAAATTGTAAGGAATCAACCACAAACATCATCTTCAACATCGCAGTCAAATAGCGGTGGAACAAGACAACATCAAGGTCAACAACAAGAACATAATGTAGCAGGAAGGAACCAATCCCAAGGATCCTTAGCTGATTTTATTGACCCTCCGCCTCCTCCTCAATACCTAGGTGATCTCTCAGTAGATTCTCCTCTACCATTTAGTATTCCACTTACCTCCAACAACAAGACAATAACAGTACCTCCGGGCAATTATCCTGTGGCACTCAAAATCTCATATAGCGATGACTTAAAAATCCCACATCAGTTTGTTGATACTAATGAAACGGTTAACTTCCAGTCTTCATCGCAATCTGGCGGCAGAGAACATGGTGGTGGAGGTTTGGGTGGGTTTGGAACTATTTTGACAGGTGGACAAAGAGGAGGCGCAGGTAACAGTATCTCTGGAATCATCATGATAGGGGCTATAGTGGCTGCTATAGCAATAGCTGCTTTGTATATTATCAGGAGAAGATCAAGCTCAAAGCTCAAAAGGTTACAGGCTAATAAAATGATAGAGGAAGACTCTTTCCTGGACGACATTGCTGCGGATAAGGATATAAGTAGATCTGACGCTGTTGGTAGTAGTAGGAAGGATAGGTAGGTAATCAAAAATGGATGTTAAGCAAATTTTCTTACTATCCATCGACGCTATAAAGGAAAGAAAAGCGAGATCTGCACTTACAATATTGATGGTCATAGCAGGAAGTGGTTTGATGATTGCACTTAACGGCATCAGTGCTGGTCAGAATGTTTTTGTCAATAAGCAGCTAAATACATTAGCACCTAACATACTTTTTGTCAGCTCAGGCCAGCGTTCATTTGGTCAAGGCCCAACTGCTGCTTCTATTACTATAAATTCGGCAGTGGTAGATAGAACAAAATCTCTTCCGTTTGTTCAACAAGTCGTCCCTGCGTACCAAGGACAAGTCTCACTAGAGTCTCAAGGAAATTATTTGAATAGTCCAGTACTTGCGTTTGATCCTCTAAAAGTTTATTTAATTGATCCCTCTTTGCAATTGACAGACGGTTCTGTAATAAAACCGACCGACCAATCATCCATAATTGTAGGAGATAGTATTGCCAATCCACCAGGCAAGACATCGGCATTTCTTTTTGTTGGTGAGACCATCAGAGCTACAGCTTCATATGTAGATCCTCTCACAGGAAAGCAGCAACAAGAAACAAAAAGTTTTATGGTAAGCGGCATTATACAGCCCACTGGAAATAATCAAATAGACAGAGCCATTATAATGAATGAAGATGCAGGAAATACTTTATTCCACAAATCAGGTAAATTTGATCAAATGGTTGTAGTGGCCCAATCAGCAGCTTATGTTGACACTGTGCAACAAGAAATTACGACTCTGTATGGCAACAATATAGGAATAATTACACCCAAAGCTATCTTACAAATCAGGGAACGATTTCTAAATGGGAACAACTCATTTATTCTAAGTGTTGCGTTTATTGCATTACTTGTAGGGGCGGTCGGAATTATTACCACTCTATACACATCGGTTAATGAGAGAATAAATGAAATTGGTACCTTGAAGGCAATAGGCGCTCAGAAAAGTTTTATCCTATCTATGTTTTTAGTAGAGGCTCTAATTATAGGCTTATTGGGAGCAACGATGGGAATAGGAGTAGGGATCGGTGGGTCTTATTTGTTGTCTGATTTTTCTGGACCTAGACCAGGAGTAGGCGGCGGAGGACCAGGAGGAGGAGGTGGTAATCAGGTACACATTCCCCCAGTATTTCTGCCATCGGATCTTTTAAACGTGTGGACGCTCTCCTTAATTCTAAGCCTGGGAGCTGGTTTATTCCCTGCATGGAAAGCATCACGACTATCTCCAATACTAGCTTTGAGAAGGTAGATAGTAAGTTTTTCATAAGATATGAACCGGTTATGTGAGTCATAACTTCAAATACATCTGGGTATCAAGAAGTCATTTGGACTTGGTCGTACAGAATTCTCCCTTAGAGAGTTAATGGCCTGGCCTTGTCCAAAGGACAATACCTGCAAAAGTTTGCAAGCACATGGAGTGACTAGTACACGTAGCGTGGGATTCTTTTTACAGATTTTAGAACAGCCTTGTGGCTTGCATTTATTGCCACAATACTGGACCATCCAGAATCTCGGAACTACTATGACCCGCTAGTATTACGACGACTCATCATTCCATGAACGCTAGACGTTTTATCTC
>DATDNG010000317.1:0-3324 GCA_036518375.1 Nitrososphaeraceae archaeon
TCTATATTTTCATTTTTCAGGTCTTTCTTTAAGGAAAGATCTAATAGATTATGGTCTTGTTTTTTATAAAGATAAACCACTCATCAATCAATCTGGAATTATAAAACCCAGTGATATTTGAAAGGAAAAAGAAACTCAAATTCATCATCGATGAGACATTAATAAATTGGTTCAGAATTGATATGGCTTTGGGTTGCTATTGGACTTGAGAGTAATGAGATCCTTGGAATTAGAATATCTAAAGAGAAATGTGTTGTATGTTCCAAAGGTTTTAAACATGGAAGACACAATACAATAGTTACGGCCAAAGGTTTAGATGAAGACATGTATGTTCCGGATACCGAACCAACTATAGCACCCAGTGGAAGAGAATTTATTCAAAGACGTAGAAGATTATCAAGATCAAAATTTGATGCGAACAAGAAATCCAAACTCATCGAAATGATATCAAATGATACGAGTGAGACACGAATAGATGCGAAGAGGAAGGAGTCGTTACATAATGAAGGTGTGAGAACTTGTAACGACGACATCATAACAGCAGTGATAAGATAGTATATGCTTCCGATTCAACTGCTTAGAATCAGAATAAAAAACAACGGAAAAAACATAGCTCCAGTATTTTGCGAGTACAGCGCTAGTAATATTTCTGAACTTCATTTAGCTGCAAAGATGATTGAAGAGTTTGAACAAGTATTGGAGAAGAAAGAAAAGAAAGGCGTATTTGCAGAAAGAATCTCAATGCTGGAATCTGAATATGGCCACTACAAACTTGTTAGAGGCTTGTATACTCTTCTTGAAAGAAGATGCATATTTACTAATATGAAAAATACAACAAAAGGGATAAATAATATTGGTAACAAAGCCTCCAAAAAATTCGGAACCAATGTTGCCTCCATCACTTCTACCATCCAGCCGTTCACTATCAGAAGAGAATTATTTGAAGAATCATCACAAAGAGGGTTTGCTTTGACGGATATTGAGAAGACAAAAATAATGGAGATAGTAGCCTCAAGATTGGGGCTATCCATACAAGATATGGCTGAAGAGATGTGGAGTGACATGGAGGACAACATGATGTTGGATCAGATTTGTAAGATAACTCCAGAGCAACTAATAGCATGGTATAACCTATCTCTAATGCAGACGCTATTATTCAACTGTACAAAGTTAGAGTTTTCTGTATATGGAGGATCAAACTGGAAGCGAGTATTGAGAGATGTAAAGAGGCTTGGATTAATGTATAATTTACAGCAACAGCAGCAAAAAGAACATGAACAGACGAACGATGTAAACAGCATTAGAAATATAGCAGATTGTGAGGTCTCGCTAAGAAACAATGCTATCATAGTTTGTTCGATAGATGGACCCTTAAGTGTTTTCAAGCTAACCGATAGATATGGAACAGCTATTGCAAAGCTACTTCCGTCAATAGTTTCTGCTGAAACGTGGTCTATTAGAGCTTGGATTGTAAGGAAGACCATGTCTGCTGGAAAAAAAATATATGAATTTGAAATGTCAAATAAGGAATCACCTCTACTACTAGATCCCTATCGTGATCAAGTAAAAAATAACTTCCAGAGACAAGGTTTTCCTAATTACGACACAAGTTCGACTAGTGTTTATTTCGACAGTAGTGTAGAAGAAAAATTTGCAAGTAAATTTGAACAATCAGCTACGGGTTGGAAGTTAATAAGGGAACCTGATCCATTAATTATGTCTGATGGGAAGGCACTCATCCCTGACTTTATGATCGAAAAATATGATAAAAAAATATACCTAGAAATAGTAGGATTTTGGACTAAGGAATACCTTGAAAACAAGATACATAAGATAAAAGATATCTTAACTGGATATAATAACAAAATCGATTTCTTTATTGCAATAAACAATGACCATTACACAGCTGCGAGCAGTATTGACAATAAGGGAAAAGCGAGCAATTCAAACGTATTATCTATGTTTACAGATAGAACTCATTTAATATTATATAAGAATGATGACGTGCCAATTAGACATATACTGGAATATTTAAAGTCCATTGAACTTGAAATCGTGGCGAAGTATGCAAGTCACAATTATAACAACTTGTTGACGGATTTGGATCATAAAATTACCAAGGGTGCCAGCAATGGTGTAATATCAATTGAGGAAATAGCCAGGAAATACAATATCCCAGTGGAATCAACTTTAAGAATCATCAGGTCAGACCAAGAAAAAGTAAAAGGCAAGGGTTATAGTAATAGTAATTATATCATAACAGGCAAATATTTAATTTTAAAATCAAAGGCACAGGAATTAAATTTGCTCTTGACAGACACAAGTAAATTTAATGATGCTTGTTTACTTCTTGAAAAAAACGACATTCCTGAATCTTGTCATATGGATCTTCTTGCCAAATTGGGTTTTGACATAATATGGAAAGGTATCGATTCTAGTAATGCAACTATCCAAAGAAAGAAATCATAAGTGTTACATTTTTATACAATGTGCAAGCGATTTGTCCATTGAAGATTTTTGTTTCCTATGGGCTACATATCATCGTAACTACCATTTTCCTTTAATTAGATAACTTTGGGCGACCTAGTAAATCAACCTAGCGAATTATTATTTCTAGACAAGAGTATTACCGACTCGTTTAGAATGGACCAATTTGTAGAAGCTATTTTTATATTCTTATAAGCATATAGATTTAATCTATCTTTGCAAACTCACTATAATATTGCGATTATTGGAGGCGGTATCCTTGGGACATCTATAGCTTATTTCTTGTCCTCTATATGCAGTTTGAAGGTTTTGCTAATCGAGCAGGAAAAGAAGGTAGCTTTTCATACGAGCAGCAGAAATACAGGCAAGGTGCATGCCCCTTTTCTTTATGATCCAGTGAAAAAGAAACTTTTTGCAAAAGCTGCTTCTCTAGGCTATGAGATGTGGTATAAATACTCAAACAATAAATGTCTACTTTTCAAACAGGATGGCGTATTAGAAGTTGCCACAGATGAGAGAGGCATAGATAGACTACAAAAATATATAGAATGGGGAGAATCAAATGGTCTAAAACGAGAAATTGATCTTAAATTCTTAAAAGAAAGTGAAATCAAGGATTTCGAACCTAGCGTTCATTGTACTGCTGCATTATACTGCTCTAAAGACGCGTCGGTCGACTACGGAGCTTTAACAAAGAGCTTGTTGCAGGATTGTGAATCATTTGGATGTAGTATTTTACTGGGCTACAAAGTCCGCAAGATATCACGATCTACAAACGATAGTACTTTGACAATAACCGCGGTGAATGACAGAGAAGAAAAAAGAATTACAACAGAA
>DATDNG010000318.1:0-4278 GCA_036518375.1 Nitrososphaeraceae archaeon
AAGATCGATATGATTTGACAAGTTCAGGATCGACAATTCCCTGCACAACAAATGGCTTACCTGTTGAAAGTTTGATATCCATTGCAACGGCGCTGTAGGGAATATCAAACTGTTCGACCTTTTCGAGTTCGGTAACCTCAAAATACTTTGTACATGTTCCATTATCACATGAAAATCCTATAACTCTCCCAACTCGTCTGCTTCCAGAACCTCCTCCTCTTCCACCTGCAGAGCCAGGGGATTCCTCAACCATTAAAATGAAGATGTCGTTTCTGATATTAGTAACAAGATCAATATCATTTTCTGATACTACGAGCTTTCTTCGCGATGACTGTAACACATCATCAATATACTCTTCTACACTATTTCACCAACTGTTGGTTATTTCCACAATATATTTGACTGTTACTTTCTATTTAATTTTTATATCTGCATCTTTTGCCGTATTGCAGAACGTACATCTTTTAGCTTTAACTATGTGCAATAGTACATCAGACCAAAGAAATCGTCAAATTCAATAAAAAAATCATACAGGAATATTATATCGTACGCAGTCACCAAAGAGATGAAAAATAAGAGCTTGCCAAAAATTTTTTGGCAATGACGAAGATTTGCCTTTAATAAAACCGCACAATTTTTAATATCCTTGTTCCAGAGATACATTGGAGACATGGTAAAAACTGCTTCAACCCAGATCCTAAGAACGGGTCAAAAATCACCACATTTTAGATTAAAAGGAGTCGACGGCAAGATGTATTCTCTGGAAGATTTCAACAGCAAATCCTTGCTTGTAGTTTTCATATGCAATCATTGCCCTTACGTTAGGGCAAGAATTGGTGACATTATTAATCTGCAATCGACGTTCAAACCTCCAGAATTGCAAGTAATAGGTATTAATAGCAATGATCCTGCTTATGAGGGTGAAGGTTTTGAAAATATGGTAAAGTTCGCAAGAGAATACAAATTAAATTTCCCTTATCTAATTGATGATAACCAAGATGTCGCAAAGGCATATGGCGCAGTTTGTACTCCCGACCCATTTCTACTGGATATGGAACATAGACTAGTATTCCATGGTAGGATTAATGATGCGTTGGAACCTGGAATGACTCCAAAGATTTCAATTATGGAAAACAACATAAGAAAGGTTTTACTAAATGAAAAAATAGAAAAGGATTTCGATCCATCTATCGGCTGCTCAATAAAATGGAAAAATTAACTAGATAAATATTATGTATCTCTAAATAATTTCCAATTTATTTATTGATAATAATAATAATAATATTAGATATTAGTCAGTATAAATTTAGACGTTGGTAATTATAATAACGTTACCTATTACTTTAGTCGGAATAAACTAGCACACCTTAGATATACTACTATGCACTTAAACTATTGACTAATAGAAATGAACCACACAATCAAAGGTATCCTTATAGTAAGACAATCTGCAAAACACTCGAAGAGAAGTATCATCGCGTTAGTGGATAGTTCTTGTAGGTGCTTCTGTAATGGTCATTGATTCAGTACTTGATACAGATCTTCAGCGTATCTGGGTTTGAAAACTTACACGAAGTATACAGTGATGTCAGAACCTTTACTGCATTAGAAACATTGTACTTGATTTCCCAGATAATTATTGAGTTTCGTGCATAAAGTCAGCAAGGCTATTGATAAGTAACTGCTTTCTTAGTTCTTAATTTTATAAGTAACATTTGCGCCTTCTCAATTATATTGACCATTAATCCGCTTCCTCCTTCAAGTTCTCCAGAAAAGAGATCTGAGATACTGTATGGGGTAGAGAACGCCGTAGGAAGAGGAGTGTATTTTATGTCTAACGTAAAGAGGAGAATGGATATATATTTTGACCATACAGCTCCATCTATAGTAGTAGAGATACCAGAATATAAGAATGGATATATTGACATAAGAAAAAGAGGAGGAAAAATAAGAGCTTTTACTGAAATTACAAAAGACAATATTCACTATTGCAAGGAGCTAATGAAACTAGTCGATGAGTTACGCCATTTGAATGGAGTTAAGGGAGGATTAGCTGTTAGTGAAACAGAATACATGGCTACTACACTCTTAGAAGAAGCAAAGCCATTGACACAAGTTATTTTCAGCAGTGTTAAAGAAGTCGTAGAACAGGGGCAATACATATTTGACACCTTGTGGAATACGGCAACTCCTGCTGAGCAGAAGATAAGAGAAATAGAAGAAGGAGTGGTACCTATTAGAACCAAACTATTAGAAAAGCAAGATGAGATTATCAGAGAAATAAACCGCTTGAACAATAGCACTGACAAGTTATCAATTTGCTCAGCATTTGGTGGAATGCAAATGAGTTACAAATATTTCTTTGACTCATACAAGAGGATAGTTGGGAAGAACAGAAGAACAGATGATATTGTTAACGGGAATGATGGACTAAGATGGATTATTAACATAGATAAAGATAACCTGGATTTAGTAAAAATATTCCTTGAATATGGGATACAAATAAGACATATCAAGAATATGCCGCCCATGAATTTTGGTGTATCAGACAAAGAAGTGGCCCTTACGATAGAGAAGATGGAAGGTGGCAATCTAAGCCAGAGTTTCTTAATTAGTAATGAACCATTGTATGTAAGTCACTTTAATTCTTTATTCGAAGAGTTATGGAAAAATGGAATTGATGCAAAGGATAGAATAAAAGCTATTGAGGATGGAGTCGATACTGAAGGAATAGAGATTATCCAAAATCCTGCTGAGATACAAAAAATTACTTTCGATCTTGTTAAATCAGCAGCAGAAGAAATACTAATAGTATTTGCTACAGCCAATGCATTTCATCGCCAGGAATATTTAGGAGCAATGCAATTTCTAAAAGAAGCTGCAAACAAAAGAGATGTAAAGATTAGAATCCTGACGCCTTCAGACGATTTAATTGTGAAAACAACGCAAAGATTGATAGAACTACACGAACAAGAACAACAATCACCAAAGCAGCAGAAATTGAATATCCGCTTCATTGAGCCATATTTACAAACAAAAGTTAGTCTACTAATAGTGGATAGGAAATTCTCATTAGCTGTAGAGTTAAAGAATGATGCAGTTTACAGATCCTATGAAGCTATGGGATTAGCAACCTATTCTAATAGCAAACCAACTGTATTCTCTTATGTTTCAATATTTGAAAGTTTATGGAAGCAAACTGAGTTATATGAAGGGCTAAAAGAAGTAGACAGGTTAAAAGACGAATTTATCAATGTAGCAGCACATGAATTGCGAACACCTATACAACCCATACTTGGACTAAGTAGTATTCTTCGTTCCCAAACAAATGATTCTAAACAACAACAATTACTAGATGTCATTGTCAGAAATGCAAAGCGGTTACAGCGACTCTCAGAGGATATTTTGGATGTTACTAAAATTGAAAGCCATAATCTAATACTAAAAAAAGAGAGGTTCAATCTGAACGACATAATATCAAATGCAATTTCTGATACCATGAACCAGATCATCGTCAGAGAAAATAAAGAGAGCAGTATCAAATTAGAGTTTATAAATTCAAAGGACAAGTGGAAAAAAGATGAAGTTGCTGCTATTGTAGTAGAAGCAGATAAAGGAAGAATTTCTCAGGTTATTTCTAATCTGCTTGATAATGCAGTAAAGTTTACAAATGAAGGAACTATAAGAGTAGCTGCAGAAAAGAATAATGGTGACATTGTCATTCGCGTTAAAGACACAGGCACAGGTATAGATCCTGAAATATTACCAAGGTTGTTTACAAAGTTTACTACAAAGTCAAATACTGGCACTGGTTTGGGATTGTTTATATCAAAAAGTATTATAGAAGCTCATGGTGGCAGAATATGGGCTAAAAATAATACAGACGGGAAAGGAGCTACATTTTACTTCAGCCTACCACTAAGCAGATAGATATACATTTGCTTTCCTTTTCTTCTTCTAGTTCATGCTTTATTTTATTCTCTATATTAGATAATGAATCATTCATAGAGTTGCAGTTAAGCTGACGATGTGGAAGCTAAAAAAGATGGCGAGTTTACTGCTGTACTTGTCATATTAACGAAGACCTCTGATACAGAACATAGTAGAACCAAAAAAGAAGATACAGCTATAGTACTTAGCAGAGGAATCGTTATAGAAGCTATTCTTAATGGCAACGGAAAATAACACCATCTCAAGAGCTCTTTTTCATCTCTTAATGCATATCAGAAGCTCGAAAGGGTGTTCTAGGACGTTTCATCGTATTTTCCTAACTTATCC
>DATDNG010000319.1:0-3746 GCA_036518375.1 Nitrososphaeraceae archaeon
ATGTTCTTAAATTTGTTTTTGATCTCGTTGCTCTTTTTGCTCTCTTTCAGCATAAACCTTAGAAGTAATACTAGTATTATAATTATCCATTCTAGTAGTAGCAGTAGTATCTCTTGACATCGGTCAAGTAGAAGACAAATGCGTTATAAATCCCGACTAATGTCTTATGTCAAATAAAGTATTGGCCGATAACATAGGCTTGCAGATTAGCTTCACTGGCGGCTTTAGCGACGATTGCAACACCATGACGGCTTCACTAATCACCACAAGATAAATTGCCACATGCACATACCTGCCATCTTTACCTTAGCCTATGCCAATGGTAGCAAATTTGGTATAGTCAAATTTTGATTTATCTAATATTCCCCGACCATCATAAACAGGTGCGCCAGCTGTCTCCTTAGATGTCAACGCGCTATATTCAGGATGATCAGTAATAAGCATAACTAAGTCGGTATCTCTTAAAGCTTCGCTTAGATTTGAAGTCAGAATAATATTTTCTTCTTTAGGCAAAGAAGGATCACTTTTTACCAGTGGATCGTGTATACGAATTTCCCTTACTTTCAATTTCTGAAATTCTTTTATGACTTGGTAAGTAGGAGAAAGACGTGTATCTGAAACTCCACCCCTGAAAGCAAGACCAAGCAAAGTGACAATAGATTCTGCAACCCTTTTTCTTCTATCATTTAGTAATTTTATAGCATGTTGAACCGAGTAAGCAGGCATAGAATCATTAATGGTTCTACCCAATCTAGTAATATTACAAGCAAATTTAATTTTATCTGCAGTATAAAGTATGAATTGTGGATATGTTGGTATGCAAGCACCACCAACGCCTATCCCGGGTTTATGGATATGACAGAATGGCTGAGAATTTGCTCCCTTCCTTGCTTCCCAAAAGTCAATGCCCAGCAGTTCACAGAACTTTGCAAGTTCATTCGCAAGGGCGATATTTACGTCTCGATATACACCCTCAAATAGCTTTTCAGCTTCTGCAGTTCTTATGTTGCTCATAGTTATAACGCCTTTTTTGAATACAATAGAGTAAATTTTAACACCGATTTCCACACTTTTATGACCGGCACCAGAAATTATAGCAGGATATCTATCTTCTATATCTTGTATTGCCCTACCTTCATAGATTCTTTCAGGATTATATATCATATAAAAGTCAGTTTCAACCCTAAGTCCTTTACTTTCTTTCTGTATAATTGGTAATACAGTATCTTCAGTTGTTCCTGGAGGGACGCTAGGATTAAGAGCAACCACATCACCCTGTTTCAATCCTCTGCCGATAGATCTAGATACCTCTTTAACGGCAGTCAAATTAGCAGAACCGTTATCTGCCAATACGGGAACACAGATCATTTTAAAATACGAATCATGCGACGCCTGCACCAAATCTTCATATATCTCAAAGCGCTTCTCTTCTAGACCTTTTGCAAATGCCTCATTTACCCCGGGTTCTGGAACATGGGTCTTTCCTCTTTTCGCATTTTCTAATACCTGTAATGATTTATCGACTCCTATAACATGCGCACCAGCTCGAAGCCATACTGAGGCTATCGAGGACCCGACATGTCCTAGACCATAAACTGCAATTTTAAACTGGCCGGATTTTATTTTTTTTTCAATGTCTGAACTGTGGTGGTCACCAATAGCAATGGTAGAAGACGATGATGATGAGGGTGAAAAAGATGCTTTAAAACCACTTTTATTTTTATTATCTTTCATAGAAAATTGTTTTATTGTCCAGGTTTATATATTATTATACACAAAGGCATATTTGCTACACATCTTCCATTTTTATCATCTTGTATAATTATGAGCATTAAGCACAACGAAGTGGTATTAATCTACTCTAGAGGTTTTTGTAATTTTTATTGCTATTAGACTTTTTCTTAAGAGTGAAATTAATAACATCACTTCTTTTGAAGTAGGTGTTCCTCTTGCTAATAATCTTTGAACAGCTGAATTGAGCATAGGCTGTTTGTGTCTGTTATATCCACAATGGCTTGCAATCTCATTAACATAATTAATCAATAGATTTATTTCTTCTTTCGTAGCGAATGTTTTATTCCTCTTGCTCTTTTTTAAAGGAGGCTCCGGTAAACTCTTTGATATCTCGTATAGCAATATTGCAAGTGCATGCGATATATTCAGTGTTCTATATTCAGTTTTAGTATCGATCACAACAATTAAGTCACACATTTCCAATTCTTTATTATTCAAGCCCGAACTTTCTCTTCCAAGAACGATGCAAAAATCCTTTTCTCTTTCCACGTCTTTTATTATTTTGGATAGTTGAACAACACTCATAGAGTCTCTCAGAATATTTAATCTATTATACGAGTAAAGAGCAGTTGTTCCAACTAGGATATCAAATTTTTCTCTTAACTGTTTTAATGTAGTTATTTTTGAAGATGCTAAAATATCGCTTCCGTGAGTAGCAAATCGGGCTGCCTCTTCTTTGTCAACATGAGGATTAATAATATACAGGTCCTTATAACCGAAATTTTTCATTATCCTTGCAACATATCCTACATTTATTCCGTATTGTGGTTCTACCAAAGCTATTGTAATGCTCATAACTTAAAGTATTAGCTTAATTTGGAGATAGTGCGTATATAATAGTGACTGGCAGTTTATCGCTAAGTTAAGTGGCCCTACTAGTCCTGGATACCTGTGTGTAAGGGTTTTGTCACTTCTGGATCTAATTTCAAATATTTGTTTTGTCTTGTGCAAGAAGAATACAGATCGTACCCCATCCTATTTTACTTCAAAAAATCCAGTCTTTCATTGAAGGGCCCATCTACAGCTGTTGATAACATCGGTCCTATTTTTGTTGGAAATTCTTCATCAACACTCAGTCTATTTTCTTTTAGATTGACTTCCTTTGATACTATTGTAGACTTTTCTTTTGTTGTTCTTACTACTAGGGATGTCTTTGTTTTTTTAGACTCGGTAACAGGAATCTTATTCTTGTTTGAATTCGCTTTGTCTTCTTTATCAATTTCTAAATCTTGATTCGTTCTTCCGGTCAAAACTGACTCAGGTCGCGTGATGGTCATATCCTCTGCAGATTTAAATTCATCTTCTCCTTTAATCAAGAGCCATTGATTTTCTCTTTGCGTTTTTACTAATGAAAACCTTCCTTTTAACTTCTGGCCAAACAAAGTAAAGGTAATTTTGCCCTTGGTAAACTGATGGGAGATTTGTTGTTCCGAAGTGTAGCTGCCTGTATCCCAAACAATTACGGTTCCTCCCCCATAGCTTCCTTTTGGAATTGTTCCTTCAAAAAGCAAATAATCTAAAGGATGATCTTCAGTTAATACTGCTAGCCTCTTTACTTTGGGATCCAGAGAGATGCCTTTGGGTACAGCCCAAGATTTTAATACATCTTCTGTCTCTAGCCTAAAATCATAATGCAGATTTGTTGCATCATGCTTCTGTACTACAAATCTAACTTCGGCTCTTTTTTTAGTGTTGTTTTCCTTTGCCTTTGTTCCAGCAGGTTCAGGCGTTTTTGTAAAATCCCTTTTTTGCGATATTGTTCTAACATTTCACTTCTTTTTCAATGAATTTGGTATTGATCTTTATCATTTAATTTATCAAATGAGAATTCTTTGCCATTATCAGAAGTTGTGTAAAGCTTGAATATTGAAAAGCCAAAAAGAGGCACAGCCATTTGATATACTTGAAGACATATATTTTCGTAAACGTATTTCTATTGATTTAATAGCTTG
>DATDNG010000320.1:0-5603 GCA_036518375.1 Nitrososphaeraceae archaeon
GGCATACTATGAGAAGTTTAGAAGTCAACACTTTACAGAGATAGGTGAGATTAACTATATCCAAAAGCCAGTTAGCAACGAAGAGCTAGTGCATATATTAGATACTATAATAACAAATTCAATAACCACGGATTAAATCAACCAATCAATCAAAAATGAAATTGCAAAGAACGACAAATCATTGCAATTACTTTATCGCATGGTATCTGAATGAGAGCTTCTTCTAGTTTAGCTGATTATTGTTATTATTGCTAGTAGTGTTACTATTAATCTAGCACTGCTAATATTTTTCTAGCCAAATATTCTATTTCAACCGGCTTTGTCGTAAAACATCCAACATGCCTGATAAAGAACTAATTAATATTTTTAAGTGTGTAAAAATATCAATATATCAAGGTTAAAGCTAAGTGACGTTCTATAATATAGACATACAAGAATATGTTTGACAGTGATCTATTCCATCTAGCCAGGCTATTCAAATAGTTCTATGACTGGCTAACCAAATATGCTGTATCCCTCTAAAATTTCGCTGCTGTCATTTCTTGGCCTTGACCTTGACCTCGACGTTGCTCATTTAGCTTAAGCCTAACATAAGTACTACGGTAAGTAAAAGGACAGACGTAGGGCATAACTGTCCGTCCTTCTACTTATAGTCTGTTCTGTGGCTGTACTAAAACTTCAAAACGTTGCCCATATCTATTAACACTCATCATTATCTTATCGCTTATGTTCTTCTTTCTCAAATTCAGTGAAATTTCTACAGTATCATCGATTCTCTTGCCATCTATCGCCTCAATTATGTCTCCTTTTCGAAGCCCTGCATAATCAGCAGGGCTGTGTGGTTCTACATTTGCTATTAGTACACCTTCTGTAGTCGGTAATCTATAGTATTGAGCTAAATGTCTTGTTATCTTCACATATGATATTCCAATCCATGGTCTATTGATTACTCTTCCATTTTGTATTAGCTCATTTACTACTGATTTAGCTATATTGATTGGTACTGCAAATCCGATTCCATGTGCATATGGCATCTTTGCAGTATTAATTGCTATGACCTGTCCACTCGTATCCACAAGAGGCCCACCAGAGTTACCAGGGTTTATTGCCGCATCAGTCTGTATTAATTCAAGCACCCCTTTGTCAAACTGGATTTTTCTATTTAGTGAGCTTACTATTCCAGCTGTCACCGTTGGCCCTCCTGTTAGACCAAAAGGATTGCCAATCGCAATTACTATTTGGCCTATTTTCAAATTATCTGAATTTCCCAATGTCGCAAATGGAAGTGTCTCAGTTGAATCTAACTGTAGAACAGCCAAATCTGTAACCTCATCAGTACCTTTTACTATTCCATTGAATACCCTACCGTCAGTCAATGTAATCTTTAGTCTCTGAGCTCCTTCGACTACATGGTTGTTAGTAAGTACATGGCATCTCTCATCAATCATTACTCCTGAGCCTACACCTTCAGCCGGAAATACTCTGTATAGCTGGTCTTGTACAAGTCGTACACTTGCAATGTTTACAACAGCTTTACTTACGTTTTGTACAGCATTAACAATTAGATCTTCATTAACCGGTATCATGATAATAATATCATCTTTCCTCTTAATACACCATTTTTAACTACTTAATTCCTGTTACTTCTCCATTTGTATTTGCCAGAGGTCCACCTGAGTTACCAGGGTTTATAGCGGCATCGGTTTGAATTAACTCAAGCGCTCCAGTTTCAAATTGTAAACTTCGGTTTAATGCACTGACAATTCCAGCCGTTACCGTTGGACCACCAGCTAAACCAAAAGGATTGCCAATCGCAATTACTATTTGGCCTATTTTCAAATTATCTGAATTTCCTAATTGTGCAAATCGAAGTGTTTCTTTTGACTCTACTTTTACGACAGCTAAATCTGTAACTTCATCAGTACCAATTGCCACTCCATCGAATACGTTGCCATCTTTTAATGTAATCCTCAACTTCTGGGCATCATGAACAACATGGTTATCGGTAAGTATGAAACCTTTACTGTCTACTATAATACCAGAACCTACTCCTTCAACAGGAAATACTCTAAATAGTTGGTCCTGCACCATTCTTACACTAGCAATATTTACAACGCTTTTGCTTACTTTTTCAACTGCACCTATAATTAAATCCTCATTCGCAGGGATTGTCATATTTTTCTTCTCTTTTTCACCTATACTAAGTATATGACAATAATCATGTATAAATACGAAAGTTAACCCTTAGATACTAGATTACGATATCGTAAGTTATTCGACTAAACTAAATTACTATGCTGTGTTACCGTCTATAACTGAGACCGGATTTCTATCTTTGGAAAAAGCAAGATGAGACCAAACGCCATCTACAGATATATCCAAAACTTGAAGCGTTGGAATTCAGGTAGAATTTCATTATATAAAGTCATTTGATCTCCATAAACAGAAGAAAAGTCTGCAGGATAGAGTGCAAGAATTGTTGGTGCTTTTAAACTGTTACGAAAATAACATGACTTTACAAGTTCTTGCAACTTTCCATCTAGGCATATATGATAGGATCTTGGACATATATTTACTACCTATATCTAGCCGATAATAATCCATTATTGAGAAAAAAGACATAATATTGTTCAGATTTGAAAGTAATCTCAAACTTCACTTTGTAAAATAAATATAGAAACCTATTCCTTCTTTGATATCATAGTGTTTAAATGCTATTTTAGAAATTAGGTTAATTAATTCATCTTTATTGTATGCGCCATTTCTAAGAAAATGCTTGAAAATGAGAGCTTAATCATTGAGTTGCAAGATCGAATATGCAAGGCCTTTTATATTAAAACAAGTAATGCATTTACGTGTTGAAATTATATGACATAATTGGATCACAAGCTCAAGCGTGTAATTTAGTAGAAACTAATATTATTATATTTTAGTTTAGTATGACTCTTAACTACTACTGCTACCAGACTGACAAACATGCCAACGTATGTCACGTATTGGATAAATTTACGCTACCAGATTTTACTATTATGCTGCCTTCCGCTTATATACTGCGAGCGCGGTAGAGGATCTCGCCTGCGTGTGGGACGAAGAGAATACCCTCCTGTTCGCGGCCCATCCATGCTTTGGGGTCGATCTTCCGATAATCAGCATAACCCAGATTGATGTGTCGGCAGCGTTCCTCTGGAATGCCGGTGGCCAGCGTGACAGAAATGCGCGGCTTTTCAATGCCAGTTGCGGCGTCGTAGGTGCCCATCCCTTTGACATGCGTGCTATGTGCCAGAACGCTACCAGGCACGTGTTGAAAGCGATCCCATTGCTTGACGAAATAATCTCTTACATGGTACCCGATCTCATCAATAAGTTTGCCGTGTGTGTAGGAGACCTCGGTGATATGTGGGGCGTAGATGATGACTTCTCCTCCGTCGGCAATAGCTGGCTCGGTTTTGTACATTGCCTTAGCTGCCGTCCACAGATCATCATACATCTCAGCCGGGGCGGAGAGCACCCTTTGAAAAGGGTGATCCACATAGATGATGTTGAGTTGAGCCGAGAGGTCTGCTGCGTGGCTCCAGGCTTCCATGTGGGAGCCGATGTAGAGACCATGGAGGTCCTCTCCTTGCATCACCATCGTCAGGCAGAGAAGTGGACGTGTGACAAATTCTGCTGCCTGGGTGATAACACGCCGGACAGGGGTATCTTTTACGCCGATGGTGCGCATACTGGTCACGAGTGCTCCGAGCCAGTGGGTGAAATTGATGATATCTGGGCCTGCGATGCCAGGAAAGAGATACTTTGCTCCGCCGGAGAAGCCAGCGACCTCATGGGGAAAGACTGGCCCGCAGATTAGCAAGAGGTCATAATCGAAGATCAACCGATTGAGCTTGACCGGGATGTCATCGGTGAGCAATCCTCCAGTCAGCTCAGCTGCCTCCACGTGCGAGATTATCCCGATGGTCTGAAGCATCTGTGGATTGGCCCAATCATGATTGAAGATGCGCACGTTTGGATAGCGCTCCGCTCGTTCAGTCGCTATGACACCGACTAGGTGGTCAATATAGGGTGTCTTGATATAGTAACCTTCCTCATTGGTTCGTTGGAGCGCCATCTCACCAACTAGATGGTCAATGGCCTCATGCATCATAGGTGGATGAGTTCCCAGGGCAATTAGGTAATCGAGATGTGCGGCACGTCGTCCAAATTGCTCGTAGAGTAGGCGAAAGAGCAGAGGTATCGGAGCCGAACGTGTCCCGTCTGGAATAATTACCAAGATGCGCTTGTTTGCCGGGTCAAGCCCTGCTCGTGTGAGGAGCTCCTCATCAGCTGATGTGAGCAGTTCTTGTATATCCTCAGTTGTCAATGTTGCTGTCGTTGAACCTTTTCCTATAACCATTATACGTCTCCTTCTCTTCTAGATGCCGCTATATATATACAGAGAAACCGCTATCTATTGGAACCGCAATACTGGTAACGACCAACCTTGAATACCATTTCTCAGATTCTTCTTCTGATATAATAACATCTCCTTTCCCTATGTGCTTTACTAGTACTTGCCTCTGCATATCATCATTTCTAGACCACGACGAACCATCTGGGCCTAAAGTTGGTCCCAAAGCGGCAATGGTCATGATGAAAAGTGGCCGGATTTGCATGTGAACGTAGAAGATATAATCGCGGAAGGTGACAAAGTGATGGCAAGAAATACGTAGAGGGCCACCGACTCCTCTATAGGAAAGAAGAACGAATTTCATGGCTTTGTCCTGTGGCGTTTCGCAGACCGAAAAATGAGAGATGGGCGACTATCACTGAACCGCGCGAAGCTTCGTAACACTGCAATAGTGTCGCTATGGAAGAATGTATTCCATAGTATTTCTTCTTCTCTGAAACACAATCTAACTCTTTTACTTCCACTGCTCGTTCGAAGCGATCACTTTATGTTTATTGTTATATAATCACCAGAAAGAATCAGTTACGAAGGTTTTACTATAGTAAATGAAAAATCCATAATGACCTATATAATATATGACATCATCTAATTTGATGCAATAACCATATCAACCTTGCAAAAGAAATAGAAAAAGCATCAACATTACTGTAACACTTATCATCCAAAAGATTCTAGCTCGAAAGTTATTTTAGAAAAGAGAGCAATGGTTAAGCCCATAATCAAATGCCCTTCAAATAGTCTTCAATAGTCCTCAGCTGCCATCAAATACTTTCATATAGCCATCAGATAGCGGGCTAAAGCACAGAGCTGTAGTATATGTTATTCAAAGCCATCGAATGGTGTTCATATAGCCTTCATATATGATTTGTTTTATCTTCAGATACAATTCATATCTTTTTCAAATCAACATCAGATGGATTTTGTGCTTGATAATATTAGAGACAGGCATACCCACATGTACTCATGGATAACAAAGAGGTAAGAAAGTATATTGTGCATATATAGTTAAATGATGTAAACGTTTATCAATATACACAAAATACGCAAATTATATAATTAATTTGGTATTATTATCAGCAGTAGCAGCAACAAAAACAGAAGCAAATAGTAATAACAATAATAACAATAATACTTATGATGATGGCAAGTTTAAGAT
>DATDNG010000321.1:0-2105 GCA_036518375.1 Nitrososphaeraceae archaeon
CCACTTCCAAAAGCCATTATGTTGTACTTATGACTTTTTGCGATAAGTACAGTATAGTGAGATGATGCAGCCAATAAGTAGTGGGCTTGCAGCAATAAAACCAGTAGTAAGGATTCAAAGATTCCGTGTGAAGTTGGAAGAATTTTGACTAGTCGCCCACTTAATTAAATCTGCATGGCTGCAAAATCATATTTTAATAAAATAATAAACATGATATTGATGGTAGTCAACCATGCCACATACAGGTTCGCCGTCGATTATATTTTTTGGTTTACTGGATTGCTGATGCAAAATCTATTTTTGTGATACCCAGCCAACACTTCTTGGCTATTAGCAAAAATGCACTATGTCGGCGGGAATTAAAAAGAGAAGTGATATGAAGAAGGAGGGTTCGTTTTAACAATTTCTATAGGATTTCCTGTTACAACTTCAAACTGATACGTGGCGATAATCACAATAACAGGCGTGATTAGAGCCCACATCATAACCCTGAATTATATACTTGTTTCCTTTACTGATTCTAGCTAGCTAATTTCAATATCGATTGTAAATGCTAATGTATGTTCAGTTTTATCAAACGCTATCTTCTTGTTTTGTCCTAATTCATCAAATACGAATTGAAGCAAAGCAGCCAAATATATTGACACCTTCATTCCCATATCGTGCTGTATGACGTACAAGTGCTTGTTCTTACCATTATTGGTCTCTTCATGTCTGTAAGGATAATCAGATATTTTTATCCAAGATTCTAAGAAATCTAAAGATGATTTTATGCTATATTCATTTTTCATAAGTAGTATAGAATCCTTATTTGCGGTCTTTGCTACGTATTCTGCTAGGGAAATAATTTCTTGTTCAGGTAGATATTTTATGACCTTTGAAACAAATGGTCTTCTAATAGATATAAAACCAGCTTTTGCTGCAGTAGAGTGCCAATTTAGGTGGTCTTTTATTAATTTATTTACAAGTGTGTTGGTACTGATATCCTTTTGCTCTGCTTCGCGCCGCAAGTTCTTTAGTACTTTAGAATCGATTCTAAAGCTAACACTCTCACTTTTTCGCCTTGTTGTAGATGATGTAGTTTGCACTTTCTCCTCACTAGTCGATAGTGATTTTTGTGTCAATAAATGCATAAAAATCGCTTTTCTACCTATATAAGGATTTTATATTGAATAATCCTGGAAAGAATGCTGAACTTCTAACATATATTCACAATCATAGGGATTCATCAGAAACTGCAATAATATAATTGCACTGTACCTCAAAGAAATCCTTGTCTTTTTATACATAAATTTATCACTAAGCAAGATGAGACATAGGAAAAACAATATCCGCTACATTTTGGAAACGGATTAACGATGCATAAAGTGAAGAGAATACTAGTTGTAGATGATGAACGTGATATTTGTTTAACATTAACGAATGTTTTAGAAGATAATGGATTTGTAGTTCGTGCATTTGATGATCCTCTTTTGGCATTGGAGAATTTTAGAAAGGATTTGTACGATCTTTTGATCCTTGATATTAAAATGAGAAAAATGGATGGCTTCCAATTATATAGAGAAATCAAAAAGATAGATAATAAAGTTAAGGTATGTTTTCTAACAGCAAGAGCATTTATGGATGTATTTACTGATTTAAAGGAAAATCAATTTATTCAAAAACCAATTGAAAACGAAGAGCTGATAAAAATAATAAATGAAATAACAAGTTCACCATACCACATAAGTAACAATATATGATAATAATACAAGTATATATCATCAACAATCGACCACTATGCCTGCGTGATGATGATGATGATGATGATGACATATTGCTCGATGGCTGCTAATACCATGTTATGTCTTCTGATAAATGCTAGTCAGTTGTAGACGATATTCGTAGATCATTTGGTCAGAGAAGTCTGAAGTTTTTTGGTTTTGCCTCTACTTCAGCTGCATCTGTTTTTTCTATGGCCATATGTAATTAATGGATAATGTCATATTGATACACCCATTTATAGAACAAGAAGAATACTAATATTATTTAGCAATGCATAATTCATTACTCTAATTTACGAATAGTTGATAATTTAATAAATATACGAATAAGAATAGTCAGGC
>DATDNG010000322.1:0-2047 GCA_036518375.1 Nitrososphaeraceae archaeon
AGCTTTTGTTAAAATCTATGGTATCAGAAACAGCTATAGCTAGCATGACTTGTTACAATTACCTTAGCTGAGTAAATTTTGGCAGAATTTAAATGCGGGAATAGTAACGAAGTTCCTAATGGCGGATTTTATACCCCTAGCAGAGAAGTTGATACGAGGAACAACAGGAAAGATCATCCATGAAATACTTTGTATCTTTAGCAGCTTACAGTACATATGTATTCTCACGAATCATTGAAGATCTCTAGAGATTCTATGGCTTGTGAGCGCTGCCTATCCATTTCTTATATCTCTTCCAAAGATGTTTGTTGCTAGAAGAATTGGCGTTATGACCATTTTGAGTAGCTAAACAGTCATTGCAAGACATCATTGAGTTTAAAGAAAGTGATGCCGAGAATTTAGATTTATCAAAATCATCGTTTAATGCAGCGCTATGTCGTTGGGGATTAATGCTATTGCCAAATCTAGATGCTGTGATAAGAAAAACATATAGTTCGTTAGTATCAAGTGGGCGATTTGCAGCTGCAGTTTGGGCTGACGCGACTAAAGTTCCAATTATTAGCTTGTCTACCAGAGTAATAGGCAGTCAAGTACAATGTCTGGGCCCTCCCAGGAGTTCCAAAACCGTTTAGCCTAGCTGATACAAATAAGCTTGAAAATAGCAGAAGAATGTGCTCCTGCTGCTACTGATGATGATGACGATGATAGGGCTGATGAAAGAAATGTTCCTATAAGGAAAGTTAATGCAATACAATAATAATTAACATTGTTTTATTATACATGCTCGGCAGTACTTGGAATCGCAACTATGTTAGTCAGGGTATCTAAAGAAAACGGCTTTTGTAGAAAAGTATCTATCTTGACATTTGGCAATACATCTAAGAGATTATTATCATCTATCTCAAAAGAGCTCATGAGTATTATCTTTACTTGCGGATGGATTTTCTTTACTTGTTTTACAAATTCATAACCATTCATCCCAGGCATTCTGATATCCGAGATGACTATATGGTGGTCTTTGCAATCTGAACTAAAATGTTCTAGTGCAGCAAATGGATCAGTAAACGTATAGACTTTAAGTCCATCCATAGTTTCCAGGAATCGCTTTATTTGATTAACAATATCACGTTCATCGTCAACTACAACTATAGACTTGGCATTTGAAGTTATCATTATATTGTATCTTCCTAATTTGTAGATTGCATCTTAAAGATTGAGTATAAATAATTTATTGGTAATCAACTGCTAGTGCCTAACATATAGAATATAGAATTCTATACTCCTTAGGCTTCCTTAGTCACCCCAAGATATCTTACCATGATAACCTCATTGTTTTGTCAGCAAGGTTTGATTGCTATTTAGCGCATTTTAATTTATTTTTAAAAACTATTTTGACCGACTGTTCTCAACATCCTTTGAAGTCATAATTGTTATTTGCTTCCTCATATTTTCAATAGACCTTTCATGTGCATTTCTATCCGGAGAAGATACGCAATCTGAAATTACTACAGTACTACCACAGTACTATGACAAAGTATTAGCTATAGACTCGAACAATATTAGGGCCTTATACAATAAAGCATACGCTTTGCATAATATGGGTAAGCTCGAAGAGGAAAGGGAATGTCTTACCAAGACATTGCCTATCAACCCTACCGATATTCGTTCAATGACCATTAAGGGATTATCTTTGTATGCATTAGGTAAGTATCAAGAAGCCATTGAGTACTATGACAAAGTACTGGCTGTAGACTCGAACAACATGATTACAACTGAATTATGAATTATTAACCTTTATCACAAATCAGGACATAGGCTCTTCTCGATTCGTTTACGATCATCGCCCTGTTTCTACTAAAACACTGCTTGTATTACCTATTATGCATACGATCAAACGGGAATGAAAAATGCAGCAGTGTCCCAAGTAAATAACTCAACAATAACCAATCCAACCCAACAAGTGAGAGATAATGTTACTGCAGTAATAGCAGTACTAGCAGTCGATAACATAGCGTCCTCCTAATTATTCTTTTTCTCCGCTGCAGCA
>DATDNG010000323.1:0-3390 GCA_036518375.1 Nitrososphaeraceae archaeon
AATTTGGTAGTCGTCTTAGATATCTTATTGTTAAGAATAGACTAATAAGCAGAAATATTATCGCAGCAACAATGACTATTGCAAACTCAAAGCTTTTGGCAAAATTCGCAAGATAAATTATTAGATATTGATCTAACCATTTGTAGATTATACCAAAGGTTCTGGCAAATATGGTTATAATTATACAGTAGGGTCATTATAAAAATAACTGTGACGAGATTTGATATCGGATGCTTTCTTTCTTCGTACAATGGAGTTAACTCGTAAAGACCTTCGAGTTCCTAGTATTCTTTATAATATCTAGTTGCTTTCTTTTCGGATAGACCGAGTAGGGTAGCTACCTCTACAGGTTTATTTCCTTTGCTATAGAGTTTGTAGGGAGGAAATACGATATTTCAAAATCTATACATGATGCATATAGATATTGCCGATAAGGGTTTGTTTTTGGATGAACGCGATGCTCAAACCATAATCAAATATTCGTCAAATGCCGTCAGGTATTGTCAGATAGTTGTTCAATAACAAATTGAAACATGAGGCCTGTATAGTATTCTTAATGGTTTCTTGATTGTTCTGTTGTTATCTGTTTCATAAATTACAAAGTTCTTTAGCAAGCCCAAAATGTGAGATTTTGATAATATCCCTGCAATGATAATTTCCTGTTCACTTGGTTTTCTGCCTCCTCCTCCACACATTTTTTCTATTTCTTGTTCTGTTAGAGGATAAGCTTCAGACCATCTGACACAATGATTTACATTGGCACCTAAAGTTCCATGTCTAATACCAAAGGTATAATCCAGTAACCGCGACTAACAATTCGTACACAAGTGCAGTCTTCATGTCAGCTTCGATTCATATATCCGTTTCCAAAATGCGTCAATCGAATAATTTAGATAGAATTGGATCCATGGACTGTGTAGAAGCCATGCTATACAATCAAAGCTTTGTAAGAGTATAATACCAATGATTTATTGAAAGAATCAAAGTACGTTAGACTGGCTGACACCATGTTCCGTATTCTGAATAAGTCTAGGATACCATTATTTCTACATAAGAAGAGTAATCATATATTTACGGTAAGGCAGCACATAGTTTTACTTGTATTAAGGCAATATGAAAACAAAAGCTATCGTATGTTTGTTGTAGAATGGCTGTTTGAAGCTTATTATCTCAGAATGTTTATGCAGTTATCAAATATTCCACATTATACCACTCTTCAGAAGTTTGCTGATAGGGTAAGCAGCACTATATTGGAGAAGATAATTTCCTCATTCATATTATTACTTACACAAACATCAGAAAAATATTTACTGGAATAGATTCGTCTGGATTCAAGTCAACTCATTCATCACAGTACTATGATGCTGAAAGAACTAGACTAAGAAAGAAATGGATAAAGTTGTCTATTGGGGCTGATGTACTAAAGCAGATAATATGTACTATCAAGATAAGGAGAGCTCCTACAAAACATGACAATATAGATTTTAAATCCATTATAACAACAAGAACATCGGAAATCAAGCCGCTATCCGTAGCAGTAGCTGACAAGGGTTATGACAGTGAGGAGAATCATGTTTTAGTGAGAGTGGATCTAAAAACATACTGCATTATTCCTCTTAGATATGCGCATGTTCCTATATGGAAGACACATGGCAGATAATATAGAAAGCAGATGAAACGAGAGTATCCTATATTATTGTACAATCAACGTAACAACAAGGATGAAACCATAATATCTGTCATAAAGAGACTGTTTGGAGAATATATTACTTCAAGGCTAGTAAGAACACAAAACAGGGAACTATCGTTTAGGTGTATTGCCTATAACGTGCATAGACTAACAAATCTTGTCATTCTTGTTATGATTTCTACTTAGCCGATCCATGCAATCCTTATAAATATGGCTACTCTTCTCTGGAAGCCTATTTTGAGAGGCTTTTTAGCTTCTTTGTCATATGCGTTATTCTCAACCAATATCGCATCAACATGATCTTTAACTCTTTTTTCTTGACAGATGCTGACATTGCTTGCTTTAACATTTACATATACAATATTGTAGTATTAGTTTAAAAAAACAAAAATGCTAAGAACAACTAAAGTCAAAGTCAAGTTTTGAGGAGTTTTGATAATATAATAATAACCTTATTTACAACGTTTGATAATAATATTTGGATGCCCATAGTTCATATCTCAATGTATAGTGGGAGAACACAAAGAGAAAAGGATAGAGTTGCCGAAGCAATCACTGAAGATCTAGCAAGGATATTAAATGTGAACAAGAAAGAGGTAATAATAGTATTTGACGAAGCATCACATGGAAATTGGTACGTTTCTGGCGTTCGTCTTTAATCATCAATTTTACTTTCCAGTTTCAAATTGATCTAGCAGCAGCCAATACCTAGAGGTAGTAAAGTTTTGTATAAATGTGACCACCCTTCGATTTTGATGTAAACTGGCAATTAAATCTATCCGTAGATTTATGATCATAGAATATGAGAGCTATAGCTTTATCGTTAAACAATCTCGTTTATTGCTTGTACAAGTTCAGTTCAACATACCATTGTAGTACTGTGTATGCGTCATCATTACTATTATTCTGCCTTATTGAAAGACATGTAAAAGTGCAACTCCTATTTTCTATGGTTAGCTGACCCCTTGTCGTGCTTGACCTCAAAGGTCTTGTTTGTTGAATGGGGCGTATCCTATGAAGCTGCTGTCAAAGTGAGCCAACTGAGCTCTGATAGATGTATGCAGCTCTCCAGCTACCCAATAACAAAGGAGTAAGGAGGTGAAAATAAAACCTGAAATATATAGCTGTGGACATTGGAAAAAGAAATTGTAAAGCATGTATAATAATGAACTCTGATGGCTCTATAGCTGAAGAATCTATGTATAATAATACATTAGATGAAGCTGAAATATTTGCTTATTCGATGGTTAAGAAGTACGGTAAATGTATAGCTGTATGTGAATCATGGGCTGGATTATGTCCATCAGTACATCAATCTGGGAACTCTCTTTACATGGGAAGAATGAAAGATGGAAACAAGAAGGTAAGATGGATATTAATTGAAGCAGCCAACACTGCGTCTAGGACAGATTATAGACTAAGAAGATTATATTTAAGGCTTATCAAAAGACACAGTCATCACATTGCAATAACACATGTAGCAAATAAGATGATGACAATAATATGGTACATGCTCACTCATAAAAAATTGTATAACGAGAGAAAACAACATCTATTCGAAACAAAGCTTAAGAGGATCCAAAACTAATATTACTATGCTGGTCTGAGCAGCAAATAAGGTTAGGATAGCAGCTGTAGAGACTTTTACATAGATGCACGACTTATATTATTGATCAATTGTTATAAAAAACCCATTGGCT
>DATDNG010000324.1:0-3356 GCA_036518375.1 Nitrososphaeraceae archaeon
TATACATGCAAGAGGCAATCAAATATTGGTTTCAGATGTAGACTTAATACGATTCATGATTAGGTCAAAGAAGTGTGAAGAATCAAAATAAAACTGTAGTTGAGATCTTCGACAAAGAGGTGTTTTTGTGTTAAGGCTTGACTACATTATTACTATCCAAAGACACTTCTACTTTTGTTGTAACTTGGTACCATCTCTCATTGTGTTTGAATATGTGCATAGAGGCTTTTTTGTTACTGACAGAACCGTATCCGCCTATCCTTTCACTCAACCTAGATCGTAGTTTTTCAACTTGGTATTGTGCAACCATGAGATTGCCAACGGTATTCTCAAGTTCCAGATCCCTTTCCTCTTCAATATTTGGAGCTTGATTCTTGTTATTCAAATTTTTTCTGTTATTTGTTAGTCTGCATTCTCTATATACATTCTGTCTCCTATTCTGTAATGAATTTCTTCAATATAATGTGCTTCGTCTACAACAGGTGATGATAGATTTGCTCCACAAACGGGTATCCCTTGTATTTGTGCTTCTCCTTCTTGTTGCTCCTCTTCCTGTTCTTCTATTAGTAGACTCATATGAAAAATAATAGAAGACATCAAATAATAAGGCATAGTAACGATAATACATACACTAATTTTCAGAGTATACCTTGCAGGTTTTGGAAAAAACCAGCTTTATTTATCAAGGATTGATATATTTAATTGAAGCCAGGTCTCAACCATTTATAAGCCAGTAAAAAATTTTCTATGTGTTATTGATGCTGCTGCAATACCACAATATGTAATCATACTAAAATATAGTATATATCTGAGATATGCTAATTTTACTCCAACTGAGGTAACAGGTAATGTTATTAGCAACACCTAGATTTATACTGATTAATAATATCTAATGTTACTATTATCAATAAATAAACCTGATAGCATATGTAGTATCTGAACTGGATGATGATAGATAGGTTCATCAGATATACAATAATAGAAGTTAGAGATAGAACATAGTTTCAATCGACTAGTCACTGTTAAATCTGAATCTTAGCCTACTATTAAAGGAGAGGATCAGTTACAAATCAACATTTCTACTGTTGGCTGTACCTTTGATATTATCTGCATTTACTCATCTTTGGAACGTTGTAGGCTTTCCGTCCATTCATGTTGATGAAGGATATTATTTGAGAAGGGCCATGTTAGTATTACAGGGAAAAGGTCCTCAGGAATCAATTAATGATGGACATCTACATCCTTATGACCACCCATATTTTGGGCAAATATTTTTGGCAAGCTTATTGAAAATCGTTGGTTACCCAAGTTCTGTTATTGCATCAAACCCTTCTTCATCCTCGACCCATGCTGAAATAATTCAGTCAATTCAAATGCTCTATCTTGTTCCCCGGGTTTTAATGGGAATACTTGCTGTAGTTGACACTTTTCTTATCTACAAGATATCAGAACTCAGGTACGATAGAAAAGTTGCATTTATTGCATCTGTATTGTTTGGAGTAATGCCACTATTATGGATGCTAAGAAGAGTTTATCTGGATACTATTTTGACACCATTTCTTCTATCGTCTATACTATGTGCACTTTATTATCAGAGACCAAAGACAACGAATCTGTCTTTAAAAAGTTATGTACCATTAATACTTTCCGGAGTATTCCTAGGACTAGCTATATTTACAAAGATTCCTGCCATTGCCATAATCCCTCTTGTTGGCTTTATTATTGTATGTCATAATAGTAACAACAATAATAACAACAATCATGAGAATAAAAATCTCAAGGTACTTGGATTATGGTTTATTCCTGTAGTATTGATACCACTTATTTGGCTTGGATATAGCGTTTCAAACGGTCAATTTGATCTATGGCTCAAGGATGTAATGTGGCAAGCACACAGACATAATGCGGTATTAGCTTCAGTAATTGCATTGTTTCAAGTAGATCTGGTTTTTCTAATACTTGGTCTTGCTGGTACTGTTTTTGCAGCTATAAGAAAGGATTGGTTTTCTGTGATATGGGTTGGCTCATTTGTAATATTTTTTGCTGCAATAGGATGGGTACAATACTTTCATTGGATTCCTGTGTTTCCTGCTTTTTGCATTGCAGCTGCTAGAATGATAGAGCATATATCAAATAAAATCGATAAAATAAAGGATCAAAAAATATTACCACAATCTTATTCTTGGCCATATTTAATAATAATAACTGCTATAATAGGAATATTTGGATTAGCAAGTACTATAATGTTAATTACAACAAATGTCAATGCATCGTACTTTAACATAGATTCCCAGATTGTTCAGCACATATCAGATAATTCAAAAGTAACAATAATTGGAAGCCATTGGTGGATTTGGAATAATCTTTGGGTTTCTCAATATATATTTCACAAGAACTTTGATTTTATAGATCCTCATTTTGATCCCTTCTTCAAAAAGCCAGTTGAAAGTCAAAATGTTATGTTTATAGTAGATCGAATATTTGTACATGATACTCTATTGAGGAATCCTTTCATAATAACAAAAACAAATTTTGATAGTACAAATCATATTGAAAGATTATCTATCCTATATAGAAATACATATCCAGTAGCATATTTTATTGATAGTGCTCTTGTTTCTGCTGGTCAAAGATACAATCCTTATCAATATCCATATACCAGCATGCAAGTTATGGTTGAAAATGAAAATAGAGGACAGGGACTAGTTCAAATCAGAACCAACTACCATTAAATCCGTCGCAGTTTCTCTCTCCTTTTGCAATCATTCAGCTGAACTCGCTGCAAAGTCCAGCTTATTTGATTGGCATGATGGGAGATGGACTAGCAGAGGATTGTGTAGATGTTACGACAAATGTTATTACAAATGATAAAAAGATGATGCTTACTAACAACCATTTTCATATTATTATTAGTCAAGTGGTGGATTGATTTGGTATGTTATCGAAGTTGAACTCCCTTTTACCCAATTGCTGTTTTTTGGTACTCCAGTCAATTGTAAAAAATTACGAATGACTGTGCGAGTGCATCATTATGGTAAATGTAAGGGTACCGAAATAATCCCTTGTGCTGATCGTGATATTGTTGAATCATATATCGCACCTAAATCTACTGCTTTATGAGCTATGACGTGTAGTACTGATACTATGACTTGACCTTCACAGATGCCATTTTGTTTTCCATCGTCTGCTGTGAACATAATGTGGTATGTCCTTCCATCTGACTATAACAGAAAGATGCTAATGGTAAATCACGATGTGTTATTATTTTTGAAGTCATCACTTTCTACGTCATCTTCCCTTTTCTTAAAAGCAAACCACTCTTTAGAATCTTTGTAATCGTCCTTTGCAAGACGTGC
>DATDNG010000325.1:0-2180 GCA_036518375.1 Nitrososphaeraceae archaeon
TCCGCCAATCCAAAGTGATGCTGCCAAATTATGTATAAAATCAATTGTTATTGGTAGTGCTTGACCATTGGCAGCGCCGTGACCAATCAAACTTGTGGTGGCAAGTATTGTAAGGCCAATTGCAAATATGCCTATTACCTCCCCTTTTGTTGGAGAAGCTGCAAAGTTTTTTGGCATTCTTTTCATTACCTTACGGAACATGGCCAAGGAAATCGCAAGCAATATGAATGATTCCACCGCTCTTGCGATCCACACGGTGCCAAACTTAGTTCCCATAGCTTCAATTATTCCAGTATTTATCGAGTTTGCCTGAACATAAATTATCCCAAAATTAGATACTACTAAAATAATAGAGCCAATCAGCACAAGAATTATAAAATTTCTATCGATCTTACTTCGAGTCACTGCCAGACTGTCTTTCAACCATGTGATTTTTGATATTGGTTTCCATAACCAGAGAGTCGAGAAGGCTGCACCAACAACCATAACCTGGCCGACCAATGCGGGAAATCTTGCAATAGCATTAGGTATATAGAGTTCCGTTTGAACATTTGATGTACTTGGAGCCTGGGAGGGAATCACAGCTTCTCCTATTCCGAATACAAAAGCATTATCTACAACGTGGCCATCAGCAGCAGAAAGAACCTTGCTAGAAACTGTGTATACTCCATCTTTGAGAACACCGGGAAGCGTTACACTTAATGTAGTTTGATCACCATTGATATAGTGCTCATCCTTGTTATCAACTTGCTTTCCACTTGCATCTATAACCATTAGTTTACTATAACGAATATCAACAGGTTCGCTAAAGTATACGTCAACTTTTGACGGCGACTTGGGTAGTGATTGCGAAGGAGAGGGATCACTTTTTATCGTGAAAGCATGAGCATAGGATTTAGGTACTCCATTGGGAAATAATATTAGTAATGACAAAGATATAGTAATGACTAACACAAATAGAACAGCCTGATTACGAGGCCGGTGAAAAAATCTTTGGATCAAGTTATCTCATCATAATTTGCATCATTAACATATTTGATTTTTCCTATTTTTCTAGTACAACTATCGAACTGCAAGTAAAGAATAATAAATAATTAGATTCATGTCATACATTAAATGCAAGTAAAAATGCGGTTTTTACTACCAATATTGGTCATCTTCACCTTAGTTTTAGTTTTTTCTTTTTACACAGTTAAACCTGCAAATGCTCATCTAACCAAGAAGTTTGGTAACCTTTCGGTAACAGTTGGTTGGAGTAATGAACCTGCCCTTGTAGGAGAATTGAATAATGCCATTGTCCAAGTAAACCAGACTAGCGGAAAAACAACAACCGGCGTCATAAACGCCTTGGCAAACATGAATATCCTTGCAAAGTATGGCGGAGTAACAAAATCAATTGACTTTGTGCCCTCTGAGCAAACTGACGGATTATATAATGGTAAAATGATTCCGACTAGAGTTGGATCATATAGCCTTGTGATGAATGGTACTATACAAGGACAGAAAATTAATACTGAAATACCTCTTGATGAGGTTCAAGGAAAGCAGCAAATATCTTTTCCAGATAGTAGCGGTTCCAGCGATGTAGCAGGAGGTGGTGCTGCCACAGGGGCCGCAAGTAGTAACAATGTTGGACCCCAACTACAAGGAATCGTCAGTCAGCTGTCAAATGATATAGAATCAACCAAAAATAGCATAGACACAATGGCCAAAAATAATGCAGATACACAGAAGTCTATTCAGGATTTAAAGAATGCTACTGATAGAAACTATATGATAGGAATGGCGGGAATAGGGGCAGGTGTAGCTGGGATTGTAATAGCATCTATATCACTTTCTCGTAAAGATATCCTTAAGGTTTCATCGTAGTGGGTGGTTGATTATAAGTAAATGAATTCAGATTTTGACTCCAATTACACATATAAATATATATCTACATATATATTCTGGGATACTTAAAATAAAAAAAGGTCTATAGTATGCTAACAGATTAAAAAGAACAAAAGTCTTAAACCTATTCATTTTGATAAATTACAAGAAATCATACATTATAGAGTATGAATAGTTATCATTATCATTTTTCATTTTTCTTACAGCAGTATCTCCATATCTTTGCATATTTGTTGGCACTAGATTTAATACAAGTGAATTCAGATTTATGACTATTGTGAAGATTGTCT
>DATDNG010000326.1:0-3694 GCA_036518375.1 Nitrososphaeraceae archaeon
CCAAGCATATTATTTTGAAGGATTTCATTATTGGTGGTAGGAGATGGAACTCATTTACTTCATGGATAAACGATAGCCTGCTTAAATGATGATCTTGTATCTGTTGGATATAATCTGTGAACAGAAATTCTTCTACCTCGATTGGTAAAATTAAGTCTGTCTGATCGACTAACTCATCCCTAGTGATAGCCTTTCCATTTTCATTGACAATCGCAAAAGTCTCTTGTCCATATTGTAGCATTCTTGCTATGTTCATACTTGAACATTACCATATAATATATATAAATTGATTCATAAATTTCAAAATCCATTATTTTTTATTGAAAAATAAAGATATTTAACGTAATTAGTACGATAAGATAAATTATATAGCAGATATTGATTTATAGATTTTGTAACACATCACATCAACTTCTAAACGTAGAATAAAAAATAGAAAAACTAAGACGATTTCTTATTTCAAGCTAGTGCTTATATCCTTACTCGGAATCAGGTCGAAAACAATATTCAGATGCATTTTTTAAAGAGACGGCGTGAATTTCATAAGGCTGTCATTTATTTGTTCATATGCATATGCTAGTGACAGAATCTTTTCTTCTCTGAACGGTGGCCCTATTATTTGTGCTCCAACCGGCATATTGTCTTTACTACTAAATCCAATGGGAATGCTAATTGCAGGTAATCCTGTACTGTCAAATGCAATAGTATGTCTACTTAGTGCTTGATAGATTTGTAATGTTTTGCCACCGATATCCACCATTTGTTCGTCAAACCCAGGAGCAGTGAGAGGAGTTGTTGGCATTACAAGTACATCAAAATTCTTTAGTAGTCTTACAAATTCATTTCTTAGTTCCTTTATAAATTTGTGAGCGCGTATGTAATCGACTGCGGATACTTCTGTTCCTTGCATCAACATTCTTCGTACATCTTCACCATAGTCTTCTGATCTTGTCTGCAACCATTTGAGGTGAATCTCTGCTGACTCTCCAAGTCTTAGTGGCCTCCATGATTCATAGATTTTGTCGGTCTCTCCTATGTGTACATCAAAAACAGAAATGTCCATTGACTTTATAGTTTCAATAAAATCAAGGAATGTTCTATATACGTCTGGCTGCAAATAATCGAAAAAGTACTCTTTAGGTATTCCGACAGATATTTTCTTACCAGTGGTCGCTGCTTCATCATCTTCGATAATTTTAACATAATCGGCTACTTTTTTATTTTCAGTAGTCAAATCAAGGGGATCCCGACCAGCAATAATCTTCAATACTGCAGCAGCATCCCATGCACTTCTTGTTATACATCCAACATGATCTAACGAAGGTGCTAAATCAACAATTCCATATTTGCTGACTCTTCCATATGTAGGTTTTAGGCCAACAGCGCCACAAAGTGAAGATGGAACTCTGATAGAACCACTTGTATCTGTAGCTAATGAAACAGGTACCATACCTGCCGCTACTGAAACAGCTGAACCGCCACTTGAACCTCCTGATAATTTGGATGTGTTCCATGGATTTTTAGAAGAACCATAATGTGGATTTACATTAGTTATTCCACACGCAAATTCGTGAGTATTATTGGTACCAATTAGAATTGCTCCCGCCTTTTTCATTTTTGAAACACAGGTTGCATTAATGTTTGAAATGTAATCGGACATTATTTTTGAGCCCGCAGTGCATTTAACTCCCTCTGCATAGATGACATCTTTAATTGAAAATGGAATACCATGTAGAGGACCTATGTATAGCCCTTGCTTGATTTGTTTTTCAGCTATTTTTGCATCCTGACGTGCACGTTCTTCAAGAATAGTGATGAAGGCATCTAGAGTTGGATCAAATTTCTTGATTCTTTGTAAGCAGCTCTCAACTAGGTCCAATGGAGACAAATCTCCATTCTTTATTCTATCAGATATTGTTTTGATGCTTGTTGCTGTAATTAGACTAGTCATTATTAGGCACCTTTAAAAGCAGACTTGATACCCTTTACGAATTTACTAGAGTCTGACACCCAGCCAAACACCCCACCCTGCATCTTGATTTGCTTTATTGCAGCCTGATAGTTACCATAATCCGTAGCACCTGTACCATCTTTTAGAAGAGTACACCAATATCCATGATCATTTGCCTCCCTCATTATAGTATGTACGCATACATCGGTGGTAATTCCAGTAATTACTAGGTGAGTTATTCCCAAATTCTTCAAAATCAATGGTAAATTACTTTGACCAAAGCCTCCCTTTCCTGCTTTATCTATTACGTATTCTCCTGGAACTGGGTACAGATCATCAATTATGTCCCAGTTCTTTTCTCCTCTTACTAGCAGACGTCCTAATCCTCCTTGTGGAATGTTGCCAATTCCTACACCGTCTCCAATGATTTTGCTACGAAGGATTTTGTTATATGGCGCGTCTGAAAGGTCGGGAAGGTGTCCTTCCCTAGTGTGTATTACTTTAATGTCGGTTTCATTTCTTATCGTATCTAGGACATGCATGATTGGCTTTATAGGAGCTGAAGTTAGTCCAAGATCATAGCCCATAACATCAACATAGCCTTTTAGACCACAGAAATCCACTTGCATATCTATGCTTAAAAATGCTGTCCTAGCTGAGTCGAATTCAACGAAGGCCTTATCACCAAAACGTGGACAATCTTCAACTTCTACTTTGAACAGTTTCCCTTTTGGAGGACCATATAGCCAAGTTGGAAAATCGAAGGTATGTGTTTTTTTGAACTGTTCGTAGTCTTTTTCGGCTTTATCTAGTACCTCATCCCTTGCTGCTGAAACAAAGTCTTTATTTGGTACTGCGGATTGTGGAAGATTCTTTTTGCGGTTCATCTCTTACTATCTCCTCCTATATGTGATGGTGATGAATTAAACCACGGTGCCAAAAAACCGACCAACCTGTCTATTTTCGAGCTTATGTTATCACTTCCTCCTCCCAACTTATTACCAGTGTCATTCATCTGTGCACCAAGTCCTCCTGTATCTGGCGAAGATGGGGTATGTGTATTACCCATGACTCCAGCAGTCCCATAACTAATACTTCCTCCAAGTCCTTTTGCAGTAAGCCTTCCATTCATAAAGTACCCCGTAGATTTTGCCACAATTGGATATACTCCGATACCTCCTATCAATCCACCAGAAACAGGTGGCAGATCTGGAGCTATGAATTGAATTATTACCGCTATCACTAGTCCTGATCCCAAGCCAATTAGGGCTGGAACATTCATCTTTCTATCAGCTGCAACTAAATGTTCCTCTAACGTGTTCTTTCTTGCGACAATCCAGAAATGGCCTATCAAAACTCCACCAACCAATGGTACTAGCGTTCCAATGGTTAGTAGCCACGGAACTATATCATGAATGAAGTTTGTTACAGCAATACCAGCGCCTACAAACATCACAATCATTGTCAGCTTCTTCCATGAGTAATTGATTCTTGCCTTGGAGACGTAATATGTTATATTCTTGAAACCTTGACCAGCATTATACAAACATCCATCGCAAACTGAACCATTGCTTGCCAACTGCATAATCGTGATTGGTAATCCAAGAGCTACTGCACTCAAGCCAAAGAAAAAGTCAAGTTTTCCTGCTACTGCTGTATAGATTGCACCTATCATTAATGTTACCAAATTGCAGATTGGAAAAGCGATAGCAGTTACACCCCACGCTTGTTTTGCATTTTTTG
>DATDNG010000327.1:0-2128 GCA_036518375.1 Nitrososphaeraceae archaeon
GGTATTACTTTCATGTGGTTATGCCAGTCGAATTTTAGCTGCTTGTAGTAAGAGATTTGGTTCTCATAGTCATCCCTATCTCCTATCGCCATCTTTAAAGATCGAATAAAGGATGGATTGGCAGCATCGATGTATACTTTCTGGACGTCATAGGTGTTTATCAGACTGACAGTATGGTTTAACATCTCATTAAAGTCCGGCCTCTGAAATTCATCTGCATACAGCACCTGTACCTCTTGTGAGTTTACAAGCTGGGTTATTACAATGCCAAATGAAGAAGAGCCATAAGCTGGGTCTATGCCCATCGCTCTTCCAAAGTCTGCAACAAATGGGTTGTTGATTTCCTGGTCGAGATCATAGTTGATGCCCTTCTCTATCGCTGCTTCAATATCTTTTGTATGAAAGACATTGCCTATCTTGCCTAGGTATTTTAGATCGTATTCTCTTTCGAAGGAAGGGGATTGCCTGGCTTTGTCTATTTCTTCTATGCTGTAAATCTTGCCAAGGCCATAAGTATAGTCCAGGAATAGACGCTTGTAAATACATGTTTCTTCAGATTCTTTCTCTATACGCTCAAACAACCCGTCAGGTGCATTAGGAGTTGAAACCATCACAATGTAAGGATCTGATTTTGCTATATAGCGCTCAGATACATGCCTGACATCTTCCTGCTCTCCTTTTCTATAAAAATCACTTTCGTCAGATAATATGAACTTGGGATTATCCAGTGCTCGGTAGGCATCTAGATGGTTTGATGGATATGCTTCTATTGTACAGTCGTTTAGTTCCAACAACGTCTCTTTGCTATCAAAAGTTATGCCTAGCTTTGGCTCAAACAAACCTTTCATCCTCTTGATTAGCTTGATGGCAATGTCTATGTTAGGTCCTGTAACAATGCACATCTGGCTATTTCTATAATCATCATTTCTTACACATAGCCAGGCCATCAACCTGAGGAAGAACTCGGTAACTCCAAGTCCAGTACTCTTCTTCACCCACAGGTGTTTGTGCTTAAAGCTATGATCGAGGGTGTTATTAGAATAACCGTTAATTAAAAGAGAGTCGTACAACAGTTTTTCATAATCGAAGATTGGTTTTTCGACTCCGTCCTTTTTTGGAAGGCCAATAATGTGATTAAAGCAGCAGTCTCCATTAGTTCTAGCATCTTGTTGTTTATGCTCTTGTATATCCCAAATCCAGAACGGTTTATTGTATAATCTATCAAATATTTTTGATTGTTGTTCTAGCGCTTGACTGTTGCTCAGCCGCTTCTTTAAATCCTTGAATGTCATTGATGTATATTTTACTATCTATAGTAACGATCACATCGCCTATAGGTTTTCTGCCTGAATAGACTTGTGTTTTTTAAATAAATGGTTTCCTAGGATCTGCAAGAGAAGTGTCTGACAAAATCTAGAAGACGATTTAGAATCAAAAGATGGTAATAGCGGGTATGATCACCTACAAATTGATATACTGAACCGCACTAGGGAGCTATGATCTAAGGTTTTGCTTCATATACTATATTAAATGGGGTCTGAGTAGCACGCTTAAAATGCTTAAAGCCACCAGCCTTGACTACTTGTGATATACGTGCTTCGCCTGCTTGTGCACCTAATGCAGGACCGTTTTGGCTTAAGGATGCAGGTACACACACCATAGTAGAACCAGCATAAAACATACGACCTATGGGATTTAAGTTATCTTCTAATTTATCATTTGCAAATGGCTCTACTATCATAACTGTTCCATCAGGTTTTTTGAGTGTTTTTAATGCATGAGCTAATGCTCCTTGTGGATCTTCCATATCATGCAGGCAATCAAAGAATGCTATCAAATCATAACCCTTATCTTTTTCTTTTTGAGTTAGCGGAAAATTAGTAGATGATGCAACCTCAAACCTTATCCTGTCTTCACCTAAACCTTCCTCTCTTGCCTTGTTTCTTGCATATTCTATAGATGCAAGGTGATTATCAAATCCATAAAACTTTGAATTACGATAAGCCTTTGACATAAGTATTGTTGTGATTCCATGCCCACATCCAATATCAGCAACTTTTATACCTCCTTCTTGCTTTAGTCTCTGTTCAACTTTGCCATTATCGAGAGCAGGAATCCATGAGCTAAC
>DATDNG010000328.1:0-3527 GCA_036518375.1 Nitrososphaeraceae archaeon
ATCCTGAACTTGTCAAATCGTATCGATCTTTAGTAAATAACCTAAAATAGCATCAAGAATAACCTAAATGAATGTAAATGCGCAAAAGAAATCTTAATTGGCATGATCGTATCAAATGATAGGGAGTTAACGTAAATTCACGAATTCTAAAATTATATCATTGAAGACTAAAACCTATCTAATGCCATCTCTGACACACAAACAAATGTCAGATGTTATATATTATCATCTTCAAACGGAAAAAACTGGTTTAACCATTCAAGTTGCAGCTCAACCAGCCTATTTACAAAATAGAATATCTAAAATTTGCATGAATTTATCTATTACTAAGATAAAGTCATTAATATTAATATCTATTACAAGATATTAATAACGACTTTTATCTATACTAGATCGTGCAAATTGTATGTGCAGATTGTGGATGTTTACCAGAAGAATGTAAAAGTAGCAAATCGTCCTATGAGTGTCCCAGTTGTTGGTTGGAACAATGTTGCTGTTGGAATGGTCATAGTTAATGAAACGATATTCAGTTCAACCAGCCTTGACAATGTATAGGCTAGAAAACTTGTCGCAATGGCAGAATAGAGTAGCAGATGCCATTTCATATTACATCATAGTTTTCTTTTTTTACAACTTACTATATGAAGCATCATCTATATATATCGAGTTTGGGGATGATAAAAGCTGCGCTAATTCCAGCCACAGAAGAAAGGCTTGGAGTTATTGAAATAATTCCGAGTGTATTTTCATTTTTTATTCTTTACTCTCGAAAATTTATATCTTTTTAAGACAATACTACACTTATTCATACCATACATGTCGTCGTCATCATCTGAAGAACAGAAGCATGAGATTGAAAAAATGGCATCTGCTATTGAAGATTTGCTTTATATGAAGGCTATTAAATTTGAGGACGCGTCACAAAGCGGTGAAAGGGCAATTCTGTCTACTCAGTTCTCGATTATTGTATCAAAATTAATGGCTGATACAAAATCTTCTTCCCAAAAAGAAAACGACAACAATGAAATTATGAAATTGTTGTATTACTCTCTTTTAATATACATGAACGAATATCTGAAATTACCAAAATCCTTAACGATGGCTTTTGGTAATGATCTTGAAAGACATCGAGAAGGAATGCAATGCAGCGAATTGGTTTCGAATTATGTGACTGTTTTGCAAAACATATTCTTAGAACAAAGAAAGGAAATGGATAAAAAGAAATAATTGGCAACGCAAAGAAAATAAAGTTAGCCAAAAATTGATACTTTAACAGATACATAATATACCCGATTAACACAGCTTATTTAATTACCACCTTGATAAGTAAAAACCGTGGGACTACTATTGTACTTATAATACTTATCACTCTAACGAGCTTTTTGCTGCCGATTGCAGCTCATAGCCAGATCCTATATTTGCCTAACGCTCAATCAGCTGAAAAAAATCAAGGAAATCAAGAGAGTACCATAATAGCAAGAAATGAATCTAATAATTCTATACCCTCGAATTCAGGATATGCAAGTAGTAGTAATGCTAGTAAAGTCGTAATTATAAATTTTGACGATTCGCATAAGAGCCAATATGAATATGCCAAGCCAATCCTAGACAAGTATGGGTTTAAGGCCACCTTCTTTGAGGTCTGCGATTGGATAGGAACAACTCATGATCATGATTTGGATAAAGGGATGTCTTGGCAAGATATAGCAGCATTACAACATGATGGCATGGATATAGAATCCCATACTATGACCCATCCAGATTTAAATAAATTATCGCCAGCAGATTTAGATTATGAAATAGGCCAATCCAAACAATGTCTAATTGATCATCGAATCAATGCAACAATTTTTGCATACCCGTATAGCGATGGATCGAATAATTCAACTGTTGTTAATACAGTTGCTAAATATTATAATCTAGCCAGAACTGATAGTAAGTTTCCGCTTGCATTTCTGCACTGTGGTGGTAGTAGAGGGAAGAACCGCCTACCTTTCAATCAAACAGGCTGTGGAACATCAACCTTTGCAAACAGGTACTCTATTAACAGCTGGAGTCACCGGCATATTGAAGGTGACTTTTCATATGTTCATGACGTATGCACTATTGGTGTTTGCCGCTACTACAACAATTCCCAAATGCTTGAGAAGTTCATTGCGAACGTTAACAGTCAGGATAATTACAACACTGGGGGAATAATAAGGGCAATTCCTATTATTATATATCATACCATCGTCACATATCCTGATGTAAGCTATAGCAAGAGATCAGTTGATACTACCGTGAATCTGTTTGATGCCGAAATGAAGTATTTACATGATAATGGATTTAGGGTATTGACTATGGCTGATCTTGGATACGATGAAAACGGCAATTACCTGTTCATCAAAAGTGGAAGTAGATAGATAAACTTCAATAATCTTTCCTATTTGTCAGATGAATGGGTTGTTGCATATACTGTTACGTCAAATGGACTCTGTGTGTCTTCCTGTGGCGACGGTTGTTGTGGAACTATATTGCTATCATCAGGAGGAGGACTACTGCAGCCACCGTTCTGTCAATTCCATTAGCATTACTCGCTGGAGCGTTTACCGTAGTAGCGCCGGAAGCCTACAAGAAAATGATGCAATAAACATTAACTACACTGTTACATTACTCAAACTAACATTGCTTAAACTTGTTACAAGTAAGGCAATCGGGATAGAGAATTCGTCTAGCATCTAAAGCCTATGGTCTACTAGCTGCTACTTACCCTGCTTTCCAGCTTATAGGATCTCCTATATTGGGAAAATGATCTGATATATACAGAAGTAAGAAAATTCTTTTATTAAGTAGATATATCTGAAAAATTTTAGTTAACCGTGTTAACTTAAGTTCAAATACAATATTCTACTGTAGAATATAGTAGATAATATGTGTTGAAGAATGGTGCTACTGTATTATCAATTATGTTATTGTTGTTAATTTCAGCATCGTCTTTGTTATTAGTTGTTTTATCTACTAATAATAAAGGTACTATTATCACTTTAGCTTTAGCCAAGAAGAAGGAACCAACGTCATCATCGCATCACATAAGAACAACGACATCAAATAGTAATACTGCTAATACAATCCACACGTCAAAGTCCAATCATCATCTTCACAAAGACAAGAATCAGAACCTTGATTCAGCAACACCCACTACTACCACGACTACTTCATCACCATCACTTTCGCCATCAACATTATCTCTTTCTCCATCTTCTGAGAGACCATCTGATCTTCCAGCGCCGAACCTGGAAGAGCAGCAAGCCATACTTCAGAGGCTATATTCGGCAAGTGCAATAGCTGCTAGCGATAATGGTGATTCTACCAATAATAATAATAATTTCATCAGCCAGATTGATCAGCAGCAGCAGCAGCAGCAGGCACAACAGCAACAACAATCCTGTCTAGATTCATCTTATATAGACGGGTTCATCTTGCCATTCAAGGAAGCTCGTTTCACACACATAAGGCCTTGTGTAACTGTGACAGGTACAGTAATA
>DATDNG010000329.1:0-2565 GCA_036518375.1 Nitrososphaeraceae archaeon
GTTTTTAGTTAATATACAGATAAACAAAATGCTGGTAACGAAGAAAAAAATAAAGGAAACAGACTAAAGATAGAGGAAGTTGCCCCACTCACAGACGCTGGACTGACACCATATAGGGCTATCAAGAAAGTTAGAAATTTACTTGGACCAGGAAAAAATATAGCTATAGTTGGCATAGGTGGGCTAGGTCATTATGCGATACAATATGCGAAGATATTAGGACAATCTGCTAATGTAATAGCCTTGGATAGAAGAGACGAGAAATTACAACTTGCAAAGACAATGGGTGCTGATTTTACAATAAATATGTCGCCACCATCTTCAAAAAGAATATACCATGAGCGAGAACAGCACCATCTGAATCTGCAACCAAGAACAGATGCAAAAGATATGAGATAAAATATTAGATATTACAAAAGGAAAAGGGCTAAATGTAGTTATAGATTGTGTGGGTACTGAAAACACAATATATGATTCCATGAGATTACTCAGCAAAGAAGGAGTACTTGTGATTGTGGGATTATTTGGAAGTCAGATAAAGATACCCTTGGTGCAGTTTGTTATAGCCGAATATTCAGTAATAGGTTCTCTATGGGAAAATTACAATGAATTATGTGAGGTTATAGAATTAGCAAAAACAACTGGAAAACTAAAGCACAGTATACATAAATTCGCTTTAGAGGATATAAATGAAGCAATATCATTATTAAAAGAAGGAAAGATAGTAGGCAGAGCAGTGATTGTCCCATAGATTAGTGTAGTTATATCTCCATTATCTTCGTTCCATAATGCGTTGTATATAATTTAAGCCTGATTTGTGTTCCTCCTCTCTAAACGATTCTACTCTATCCTCGACGACCTTACCTATAGAGAAGACTAAAAGTAGTATGAGAGTATATTTGGAGGCATAAGTTATAGACCTTTATTGGATTTGTTATTTTAATATGGAGATGGCTGCATATTGGTAATGACTAAATCAAAGTCCCAAGCAACAGATGACAAAACTGCAAAAGAAAGGGATCATCAATTCGAAGAAAAAGTGAAAGTCGAAAGAATACTTGTACCCATGGATGGTTCAAGCTGCTCGATAAGGGCTGCTAAATATGCAATTGAGGCTGCTAAACTTCAGAGGGCTCAAATATTTTGCATTCATGTGATAGGTAGCTTACCATATGGATCTCAGGCAGATGGTTATACTGTCCAACAATATTTTGAAGGCGTAGAGAATGAAGCTAATTCTTGGTTTAAGAAGGTAAATGAGATGGCAAAAAACGAAGCTATTGATGAAGTTAAGACTGATGTCATAACATCTGTTACCTCAATAATAGAGACAATAATAAAATATGCAGAAGATAATCTATTGATATGATTGTGATAGGAACCAGAGGAAGGACAACAGTCAAAAGATTTCTGTTAGGAAGTGTTGCACAAGGTGTAATGCAGCGTGCTCATTGTCCTGTGCTTATTATACGATAAGATTGTGTTTTAGTAGCAAACCACTTATGAGGTAGAAGGTATGACATTTTTGAATCTAAGAATCTCGATAAGCTGTTGTATGTGTGGCTATTAAACGGCATTTTATTTTCATTTGATTTTGTGGAGACATACACATATGTTTTTGAACGTGTTTGCAGACTAATAATCACCCTATGCTGATAGAACATTTATCTCTCGATGAAGAGCTATACAGGAAAATTACAGCCATGTCTTATTCGGAGCACATTTCGGTCCAAAAGCTAATCAATGATATGCTAAAAGAATACCTGAATGTTTATGTTCTGTCTAAAAAGATAGGCTATGCCCTTATTTCAAAAGATGTGCTAAAGACCACCTTTGACAATACCCCAGAGGACAAGGTAATGGAACTATCAAGAAAGGTTGCAACAAGATATAGAGAAGCTGCTATACTTTTACATGGAAAGCCAAGTCAAGAAGAGTATATTTGTTTAATTAAGTCATTTGTTACTGCAAATGGCTATTACATTGAGTTTAGCAAGCATGCAATGGTAGAACAAGCTCAAGAAGATGGGCAATCTAACCAAGATCTGCAACAACAAAAGCTAGAGAAAAGCAGCGACCTATATGATGTAATGATAATACGGTTTAATATTAGTTACAAATTCAGTCAGTTTCTAGGTAATGTATACCGAATCCTCTTAGAAGAATTTTGCACAGTCAAGCAATTTGAACTAACAGAAACTCTTGTGTTTTATGAATACAAAAAGAAATAAGCGCGCTTTATGGTAATTACAACAAATATGCTTCAATGCATCACTTCATCTATAGTTCTTGGAATTCTCAAGTCAAAGCAAGTCAAACCAGAAATAATAATGATATTATGAAAAGGACTGGGTAGCAGATATGTATAAAACATGTTTATTGTATACCATCCGCCTTCTTCTTTTTCTGTAATGCTTATAGTGGCATTTGGATAGATAAATTAGTTAAATCACTAATTGATGATAATTGCGATATGTCAAGGGGCTTTTACACAAGACATGCTAGAGATGCAGCAGTAACAAAGTTAATAGCAAGACCCATGTTACATATATTTTTCCCTGAACT
>DATDNG010000330.1:0-12342 GCA_036518375.1 Nitrososphaeraceae archaeon
ATAATGAAATAGCAAGACTAATGCCAAGTGAAATACCAATCCACATCAACTGTTGTAACAGAAAATCCTTGTTATTACTCAATTCCCACCCATCATCATATTACCTATCACTTATATTTTCGCTGTGATTTAAATACATTCTATAAAATTTAAACTTCTTGCATAGAAACTAATTGGATGCCTGTGATTTGAATATGAATTTACGCCTTTGCTTATTTTTTAATAAATGACCACCTTTCATCAAATATGCCTACGCGAGAACTATATTAGGCTGCCACAATGAGCTTTTAATCGATGAGTGTCAAGTATGGTTGTTTGTCTGGAATGGAACGTAGATTACTCTTTCCATAAATATCATTGTCTGCAAAAGAGCGATAAGCCAAATAAATATAGGTCCATATTCCAACGAATAAGGTGACAAGAGTAGCACTATCTATAGCAGGAAGTGATTCTGGAGCAGGGGCAGGGATACAGGCAGATCTTAAAACTTTTTCAGCGTTGGGTGTTTATGGGTGCACAGTTATTACAGCAATCACAGCTCAAAATACCCAAGAAGTTTCCAGCATCTTTGAAATAGGTCCAGATATGATTAGGAAGCAAATCAACTCTGTTATGGCGGACATTCCCCCTGATACAATAAAAATTGGTATGGTCTACAGCAACAACGTTATTAAGTCTATCAGCAAACTGGTGGCGAATTCTAAATGTCCTGTTGTCTTGGATCCTATTCTGGCAGCAGGGAGCGGAGCGAAGCTTTTACTTGATAATGCCTTAGAAGGTTTTATTTCAGAATTGATACCTATTTCGACCCTAATCACACCAAACTTGATTGAGGCTGAAAAATTAACTGACGTAAAAATCAAAGGCGAAATAGAGATTATTGAAGCGGCACATGCAATAAGAAAGTTCGGTGCAAAAAACGTTATCATAAAAGGAGCTCATTTTAACAAAGAATTTATTACAGATTTCTTGTTAGACGCTGAGGAAACATTAGTCAAATTTTCAAATCCAAGACTGGAGGTTAAAGAGAGTCATGGTGCAGGTTGCAATTTTTCTGCCGCAGCTACTGCATTTCTAGCAAGGGGATTTAGCCTGAAAGATACATGTAGATTAGCTAATCAATACGTTCACAATGCTATGAAACATTTACTGATCCTAGGTAGGGGTCTTGCCATTGCAAACCCAATCTCTGGCATGTATCATGATGCTAACCGTTATAATGTGTTACAGAAATTACGACTTACTCTAGATGATATTGAGGCACTAAATAATTTTAGCAGATTACTGCCTGAAACTCAATCAAACATAGTATTTGCACTCCCTGACGCGAAAACAATACGTGATGTTGCTGGGGTAAAGGGTAGAATTATCAAAATAGGCAATATGGCGAGACCCGCTTCCAGCATAGAATTTGGTGCTTCAAAACACGTTGCTTCTGCAGTTCTGTCATATATGACGGTTGATCGCTCAATCAGAGCAGGGATGAACATTAAATATGATAAAAAAATATGGCTCATTTGTCAGTCATTATTTGAGGTTTCCGATTATGACAGAAGAAAAGAGCCTCATAATATTAAGAAAAATGAAGGTATGACTATAACTTGGGGGATCAAGAGTGCACTAATAAAGAACCCCAATGCAGACGTCATTTGCCACAGAGGCGATATTGGCAAGGAACCCATGATTATAATATTTGGCGCAGATCCGGCAGATGTGTATAATAAAACCAAAACGATATTGGAAAATTACTAAGAGTTCATGATCATTTTGTCTTATCAATACATGATAATGATAATTCCTTCAATAAAATAACTTAAAAGTGAGCAACAAGAGGAAGAGAGATGGATATATAATCATGAAAGCAGTAATTCTTGCTGGTGGACTGGGAACAAGGCTACAGCCATATACATTCTTTATTCCTAAACCGATGTTACCATTAGGTAATAAACCACTTCTTGAACATATAATTGAGTGGCTCAAAAGTAATAGTAATAGTAATTTTGAAGTGATAGATCATATTGTCCTTTGTGTAAGCTATCTCCACAGGACAATTGAAGATTATTTTGAGGACGGCAGCAGATTTGGTATCAAGATAGAATATGCTAGATCTGAAAGACCACTTGCAACAGCAGGGCAATTAAAGACAGCAGAAAAATTGTTAGATGATACGTTTGTTTGCCTATATGGAGATTCGATTTATGAATTCAATTTGAGTAACATGATTAACGCTCATAAGAAATCTAAAGCATTCATTTCAATGGCACTATTATCATATAAAACAAAACTAAAGTACGGTTTCATTGACCTAGATGTACAAGAAGGTGGTAATAATAGTAATAGTAACAGGGTCACAAGATGGATAGAAAAACCCGAGGTTAGTGGATTAATTAACATAGGATGTTATGTAATAGAACCAGAATTTCTCAAATTTATTCCAATATCGAGTGCTTTTGGAATGGACGATGCAGTGAGAAAAGCTCTTGAACAAAAGAGAATTGTAAAAGGACATAAGATTGTAGAGTCAGGATTTATAGACATAGGGGATAAAAAGTCATATCTTGATGCATACAAAAAGTATGTCGACAAGTTAGGAAAGATATAGACAAGTACAGAAATATCAGCCTATCTTACTTTTCTCTCCATTTTAGCGGTTCTATAAAGTTAAGGATAAACGACAATGCAAGGCAAATGTTAACATCTCCTCAAGAGCATTGATAAAAATCATTACCTACAATCGAAGTTCTAATACATTTACCACTTTGAAGATAATAAACGATGGAAGATAAGGTTTCAATGCAGAAGATTGCCAGCCTAGTGTAGGAACAGTAAAGAGAAGTGATGATAGTTACCCTGCTTCGATCAACCCAATATAAAAAAAAGTATTTTTATGTATTCATAATGAAGGAAGCCACATGGCAGAAGTCTTCTAACACGTATTGAAAATTACATATAATAATGTAAACCCTGTTTTTCTTTCCACAGATTAATCCTCTGATGCAACCATGGATAGAAGTTTGGGTTTCCATCTTCAAATTCTTTTTTCATGATCCTAACTATTGATTTGGAAACCTCTCCAGGATGACCGTAAATTAATTTTTTTTTCTTCAGGGCCAATCCCAAACCTTCCTTTCGATTAAATGCTTCTTTGACGATGGAACTTATCCATTTTGGGTTCACAGGAGGAACAAGTACATTGCTTTTTGCATCAAACACTGTCTCAGGTCTATCAGTATTTAATCTAACAGTTAATGATAACACATCTGGAAAGTAGAGCAGTTCTTCCTGCATTGACCCAGAATCAGTTAATTCAGCCCAGCAATGTCCACTATCCAAAAATTCTATAACGTGTGCATATTCTTTCCATAGAGGAGTAATTATGAACCTGTCAGGATAGTCTTTGGCGAGAATCTGTAGTTTTTCTTCAAATTGGTATGCGCCCAATGCAGACTTAGTAGCATTTAGCATTACAAGAACCACTTTGTGTTCTGTATCTTTCACTAGGGTCACAATTCCCTTGACTATGGAATGGAATCTGTGCGGAGTGAGATTTTCTCTGCGATGGATATCAACTCTTATCCATTCTCCATATTCTAGCTTCGGATAAATATTAAAAATGCTTTCTTTTGATCCTACCACTTTTCGTTTTAAATTTATTGCATCGACAACTGAATTTCCCACTACATGGATAAATTCTTCAGGATAACCTTCCCTCACAAGATTATCTTTGTTTAATCGCGTTGGAGCAAAAAAGTATTGAGTTCCTGCCGAACAAATCCAGGTATCGATTTGTTCAGGAAATGGTTCCTCTCTAGCGAGGAACCATTTACCCTCGAACTGAGCATTGATGAACTTCTCAATGGTCAACCTAGCAGGATCCTCACATATTTTCAAATTCTTCATTACTTCAGGACTCATAGATCTTAGACCTGCCTCATTCTGGCCAACTTTTTGTCCCATCCCAAATACCCAAGCCAAAGGAGCTATCCCAGCAACAAGAGTATCTCCATGGACTATCGGAAGTACTTGTGAATCCAAGCCATAATGGTTTCTACAGTATCGCCCAAATGAGCCAAATTTGATTATTAGCTCGCTTGCCTTTTCCATCAAATCACCGCGAATTTGTAGATCACAGGCGATGGAACTTTGTAATTCAAATTCTTTAATACCAAATCCTACTAGTTCATCAAAATGCTGACCGGTATCAATTACAAATACTGGAAGTTTTTCTTTGATGGCTTCAACAACAAGAGGAGCTTGTTTGTAAAAATCTGGTTTAGTCCCTATGACTATTGACACAATAGGACTACTTCTTTTTTTTGCTATATTAAACGTCTTGCTAAGTAAATCTGTATAGATTTTGATCGGAAGAATATTTCTCGACACATCAATCTCCACTTGTTGATTAAATTTTTTCAATGAATTTCATCTTCCAGATTTCGGCGATATTTTTTTGAGCTGTTAATAAAGTAACACCCTAAGCAGACGACAGATATGCCACCAATAATAAAAATATATGGAACGCTATCAATGCCCACGACTCTGTAACTGCTACTTATGTTCGGTGTTATAGTTGTCACAAATGTCATACCTGAGATCAGCACGATGCCTGTCGCGATTAATATTATGCCAACGTATATAATCTCCCGCGTTTTTTGAAAGCCGAAGATTATACCTGCAAGTATTAAACTTGGAACACCAGAAATAGAAATAATTTGAATCAATACTGCTTCTGGTTCCACATATATTCCTGGACCTTTTTTAACTTGTCCTTCCAGAAACAAGTAGAAGGATATCATCAGCGCTACGAACATGATGGCCATTCCAAGCGATGCAAATGATATCCATGTCTCTAATCTTGCCATGTAGCAATGTTTCCTAAGTTTGTTTCTTCATTGTTTCTAAATAAACCATATGGTCTATGTGATACCAACAAGCCCCGCCAGCTCTTTTCTACATGCCGAACCTAATACTTCTGCAGCTTTTTCTGGTTGGACATGGTTGAGGTAAACTCCAAAGCCTCGTTCTAGGCCAGACCAGGTGTTTAGTTGTGGATAAACTTCGATATGCCAATGTATTTGACGGCTATTTTTCTTTTCTGGAGACAAATGAAAAACTAGATTGAAAGCTGCTTCATCTAATGCCTTAGACATTCCTCCTAGTGTGGCACGGAGCATGAGTGCCAGGTCGCTGAGTTCTTTTTGGGTGATTCGTGAAAACGCTGTAGTGTGTCGTTTTGGATAAATCCAAAACTCGTATGGGTAGGTAGGAGCCCAAGGAGAAAATGCAAGGAAGCTATCGGTGCCTAAAATTTGCCTTGGACCGTTGGATTCTACAGATATTATAGTGCAAGCAGGACAATTTCCATTTTCGTTCATGTATCTGTGTGAAGCATCAGCCTCTAATTCTATTGTTGGAGGAATTGCAGAAAACGTCACAAGATTCAAATGAGGATGAGCAACCTGTGTCCCTGCTATTTGTCCACTATTAACAAAAATGGAAACATAAGTCACACTTTTTTTTGTATAAAGCCATCTAACCCTGTCTTGAATGACTAATAGCACATTCGCCCATTGGTCTATAGAAATTTGCGAAAGACTCTCTTTATGATGTGGCGAAGCAACAACAATTAAGTGATATCCATATGCCGGTTCGCTATAGAGAGGTTTATCAGTATATGAATTTGTAGATGTAGTAGTCACTGCCGGGTCACTGCTTTCAAATACCCTGACACACCAATCAGCTATAAGATTTTCTTCACTATCCGACAAGCGTTGAAGCATATTATCTTTTGCCACTAGAGCAAGCAATGCAGGTTCTGTCATCGATTCATTACCAGGGCAATATGGGCATTTGTCATCCAATGACTTGTACGATTCGTATTGAACTCCTGATATTCTTGGCACTATTACAAATTTATCAAGAACATAATCCTTTCGTAGATCTGCCAAACCACTCCCTCTGTCCCAAAACATCGTGCAATGTCCTTTAATTAAAGGTTCTGTATTACTTAAGTCTGAGTAACATAATATATGAATATATATTTTATACTTGTTTTTGAGCTTTCGTGTCACACAATGATAAAACGAGGGCGTTTGTTTAAGGTCGATGGAATGAAAATCATTAAATCTCCTTGGTTTGCATAGCATTTAACGAATGGGTTATCGATTTATAGATAATACAACTATTGATCATTTACGAAGATTTATTGAAATGCTTAATGAAGAGGCAGAGAACGGTTCAGTTATAGTTGTTGAAGGAAAAAGAGATGTGGAAGCACTCTCTCGTCTAGGATTTAATGGGAGTTTAACTGTGTTAAATCATTTCAAAGGGATTAGCCATTTTGTGGACAATCATTGCCAGATGAGTAAGAAAATAATTTTGTTGCTAGATATGGATAGGACTGGAAAATATCTGACGTCCAAAATATTAACCCAGCTACAGCATAAAGGAAATAATGTCAATTTGTTCTATAAAAAAAAATTGGCGAGAATTACTAATGGTAAGATCAGGCATATCGAGGAGCTTTCAACATATGCACGCAATTTATCAGGTGCCACAGGAACAAGAATGGATCTATATTTTTATGTATGACACGTTTTCTGCGCAAATCAGTACTTTATCTGGAAACATGCGAGTCTCAATGTACAGATGGTCAAAGCACTTATATTCAAGCCAGACCAGCTTTACTTTACTTAATAGTAATATGAGGTTATGAATTTGCCTAGCACAGGTATTGTTAAATATCACGTTAAATTAAAGTTCGAGGTCGATGGATTAGTCGAAAAGGCAGATATAATAGGTGCAATATTTGGACAGACAGAGGGTCTTCTTGGACCAGAAATGAACCTCAATGAACTGCAAAAGGTGTCAAAAGTAGGAAGAATCGAGGTCAATGTGGATACAAAGTCAAATATTGCAAAAGGAGATGCTCTAATTCCAATGAGCACTGACATTTCGACTGCAGCATTAATCGCAGCTGCAATAGAAAGTATAGACAAGGTTGGACCATTTCAAGCCCGATTTGGACTATTTGGCATCGACGATATTAGAGCAATAAAGAAGAAAGTAATCGTAGATCGTGCAAAGAAGATAGTGCAGGAGTGGGCTACAAAGACTATCAGTGAAGGAGAAGAAATGCTTAAAGATGTCTATGATGCAAGCAAACCGGGCAAACTTACTGCTTTTGGAAAAGCCCAGTTAGCATGTGGTACTGGTGTATTTGATTCTGACTGGATTATTCTTGTCGAAGGTCGTGCAGATGTCATTAATCTGTTGCGTGCAGGATTCGATAATGCTATAGCAATTGAAGGAGCAAAAATTGATGAAACCGTAACTAAACTCACTGAAGGCAAAAAAGTGATTGCCTTTCTAGACGGCGATCGAGCGGGCGATTTAATCCTAAAGGAATTACAAGGTCTGGTAAAGATAGATAAAATATTAAGAGCTCCTCACGGTAGGGAGGTAGAAGAATGTACTCCTATGGAAATTGCTGAAATCTTGAGAGAAACGATGCCTTTTGTTTCCACTGATGGCCAACAGATTTCATCCCTACATGTGCAGCATCCTGAAAGCAGGCAAACACAAAGACGAGACAAACAAGAACAAGTCGTACAGCAAGAACAACAAGAACAACAACAACAAATACAGTTTACATCTAATAGTAATGTTAACCAGCAAGCAGAGAATGCAGAAATTCTTTCAGCTGTCAAAGAAGTATATCCTCAAATCAACGAGACACTCGAGGCAGTTCTGCTCGACAGTTCAATGAAAACATTAATTAAAATTCCAGTTTCAGACGTAGTGAAAAAGCTTAACAGCACAGAAGGGGCTAAGATGCTTGTACTCGATGGTATTGTTACACAAAGACTTGTAGAAGCAGCGTACAAGGCAGGAATTGAATATATAGTGGGTCACAGGATGAGCGAATTGAAAAAATCTACCGACATCAGGGTTAGAACATTTGGTGAGATGGGAATCAGCAATTAGGCGCAATGGTAGAAATAAAGCTACAGCACATATTTACTATGACAGACTTACTTCAACGTGGTGCCCAACATAATTTTATAGAATTAACTACATCCGACCTGGGAAAAAATATAAGGAAGTCACAGCAAGCGGCTTCAAGACATCTCTTAGACCTGGAAAATGCTGGGTATATTGAGCGTCTAAGAAAAGGCCAGTCATTTAGAATAAAAATAACGAACAAAGGATACTCTGAAATCAAAAGTCTTTACTCCACTTTGAAGTCTGCAATAGAAGTTACCCCATTTACAATTGATTTTGAAGGAATAGTAGTTTCGGGTATGGGCGAAGGTGCACATTATATGGCATTAGAGGGATATCGTAGGCAATTTAAGGAAAAATTAGGCTTCGAACCATATCCTGGAACACTGAATGTCAAGCTAGTAGATCAAGTTTTTATGAATGCTAGACGTGACATAGGCAAATATCCGTCAGTGTTTATCGATGGGTTTAGTGACGACACCCGTACGTATGGTTGGGTGAAATGTTACAAAGCCGAAATAAACAAGGGTGCAATTAACAACGCTGCAGCACTTGTTTTGGAAAGGACACACTATGACGATAGTATGTTAGAGCTTATTGCGCCCATCTCACTCAAGAAATCAGTAGGTATTCAGAATGGTGATAAAATCAGCGTAAAAGTACAGATCAACGATAATTTGGAAAGGAAATATTAAATTTTATAGAAAGAATCACCCTCTCCAAGCTCGTTCTTTATAGCTGAACTTTTTGTTCTTGGGATGGGAGTGTTTAACCTCACAACCCTAACATTTAGGTTTCTCCTTTTGCAGTTATCTGATATATCTTTTTCGCTGTGAGCTTGATCATAACCTAAAGCAATAATATCGGGCTTTACATACTCTACTGTATCATACAAGGTCCCTTCTTTCCCTATAATCGCCCAGTCTACAAAACTCAAAGATGCGACAAGCTCTCGTCGAGTATTCTCATCATGGTAAATCTTCCTGTCTTTCTTAATCTTCATTGCCGTCGATGTCGTTGCCACGACTACTACTAGTATGTCACCTTGTGCTTTTGCTGCCTTTAACGTGTGAATATGACCAGGGTGTATTAAATCAAACACTCCACCTACCAAAACTACCTTTAGAGCGTCCCTCCCAATGAAAGTGAGTTTTGATTCATCGTTATATTTTTCCACCAAACCACGCCGTTCAAGAATGCTAACTTTTGATTCATAGAATTTTTTATCTAATGGAATTCTAGCCCTAATCCTATTAAACGGAGAGATCCCAGGCTCCAAATGGGTTAAATATAATGACGAGAGAATTACTTTATCCAAAGGATCCATTCTCTATCAGATGGGTCCTTCTCCATACAATCTTTTATCCTGTAAAAAAGTAATGAGGAACATCAAGGTCAATGTTTTTTGATAGACGAGTGGTATGTGGAAAGTGAGTTTTAATCTTGTAAGAATGTACATGCCACAGAGGATAGCAAATACAATTGATAAACCTTTAGGTATCTCCAATGAACATCAAAGATTGTTTGATATAGAAATGTAAATAATTAAGATACATACAATTGATTTAAGGCGGTGGTACCTGGGTCAAATTTGATTCTAGCACCACATCATAGATATTGCAATATTTAGCAAAATGCATATAATATGTAGATCCAAAGTTCTAAATTGTAAATAATAATAGACCATCGCAGTTAGCAGCTACTAGTCGCAAGGTCTTAAATTTTAAATATGTAAACAGGTATGTTGTCAGCCTCAACCAGTATGTAGATACGCTTTCACATTAAATGTAGACTTTATTTTGAAATTGATATGTTTCGGATTAACTCAGTTTCAGTGAAATCGTCATCTCCACCCTTAATGCAATCTGTCATGACCATTTTTATGTGTTGGAGTTTTATATTACCCATTGGAACCTCTTCCAAAACTTGTAAGGCTTTAAGTCTTTCCTGAATTTCCTGCCTGTGATCGTCACATACTACCCCTATCATATATTCTTCCTGTTGAGCGGTAATTGAAACAATATGTGAAGGCTGAACCTGACAATAATTGCCGTTCACTTTGAGAGAACAGGACTTTGGTAATAACATAATTAAATGAGTATCAACAATAATATAAAAACTTACAATTTCGAAATTAATAGCCTATCTCGCTAGGGATGTAAAAACATCAGTTAATCTTTCTCTACGCTCAAAAACTGCAGGGGGACAAATAACTTATGTAAGCGAAAATCGCTCGAGATCTTTAAGCTCTTTTTGTGAATAATCTTTAATCATGTCTATAGCCTAGCTATTTCTTTTTACTCGTGGAAATTATAGATACTACATCCCTGTCTTTAAGCTGATAGTTGGTTGGCAATCTAAGACCATCCCGAATGTCTATCGCGTGAAGTAATCCTTTAGCTAACTCACTGTGTATATCCCTCGCAAGATCACCTACTGTAGATCCGGATTTCATCAAATATACATCGGGCAAAATGTTTCCGTGTTTGTCAGCCAGCCGATTTGCGTCAGCCACCGGATAAACAGCATTCATCCCCAATAACTTAAAAACCGCAACATTGATAGCGAATTGAACACCTGTCCTCATATATTCACCAAGTATATCCTTTCTTATGAAATTCAGTGCCCATTTTTGTTTGTCATTCAGTGCTGCCTGATCCTTTATTTCAAAGCGTTCATCACCAGCAATATAATTGATTAAACCACGATTCCCAGCGCGCCTCAGGGTCAGTTCGGCATCAGCACTAGAAGGAACTACAATCATATCTTTGTACTGCTCCCGTATTCGGCGAAAGGCTTCTGATGCAGAAGGCAAATCTACCTTATTTGCCACGATCAACGTTGGTTTCGATATGTCCCTTAGACTCCAACAGAAATCCTTACTTCGTTGCGGACCAAAGTCATCAAATTTAGTCCCGAAGAGATTATTGTCTTCGAGAGCCATTCTTACATGTTCTTCTCTTACTCCTATGCCTCGGAATATGTCTGTAATTGCATTTATTATGTCAACTCCGGAATTAACTGCTCTCGAAATTTTATCATGATTACCTTCTAAAAGCTTCAAATACCACATTACTAGTTCTTCTTCGATATCAGCTATGTCTGCTATTGGATCGCCAGTTCCAGGCTCTGCTATTTTCCCCGATGCGTCGATGCTACCTGATGCATCAACGATATGCAAAAGGGCATCGGATTGAGCGGCTACAGATAGAAATTGGTTTCCCAAACCTTTTCCTTCCCACGCACCCTTAATCAACCCAGGTAAATCAACTAGATCAACGGGGATAAATCTCCAGCCGTCGATGCAGCGAGAGTTCTTTGGATTATCCTGTATACGAAATTCTTTATGAACACAAAGCGTAATGGCATTGGCATTGCCGATATTGGGTTGTTTGGTTGTAAACGGATAATTAGATATTTCTGCCGTATCAAGCGTGGCAGAATTAAAGAATGTGGTCTTTCCTGTATTAGTTTTACCTATCAACCCAATTTTTATCATATTTGTATAACGAATTTTGTAAAGCTTATTTATATCTCACTATCTGTCTCACCGCCCTAAATCGACCTGGTCCAAGGAGTCAAGCGATTCTTCAAATTATATATCTGCTCCTGTGAATCTTCTTTTTCTTGTTATCCTCACCAGTTTGATAAACTGTACGCCTTTACTATATCATAGTTTATTGTAAAAACTTAGCTAGTCCTCGGATTTTTCAAGTATAGTATGGTTCGTTTAAAGCATTTTATTGTAGCATGATACTCGTCCTACTGTGTGGCGGTTTCCTCCTTCTTGAGTGGATTTATGTTGCTATATCTTAACAGCTAAAGCAAACTAGACAGAACCTTTTATATCCCAATCCGAATGTTTCAGCTTTTTTATAATCTTTATACTTCCAATATCTGTTAAAATTGCAGGAAACATGCTAATATTTATTGATATGATCAGAATAGCATAACTAAGATCCACTTTGGCGGTCAGCTTACGCTAGAAGTTATTAAAGCTTTAACGGAATGTCCAATCCTGTGATTTTCTATCTATCCCTTCATATCGTGAAGGAAGTCTAGGCTCCGTATGACATGAGAATACAGGCGATTCTTTGCAATCCCGATGGACACGCTTCCCAATACCCTTACTGGTCTTCTTTATACGCATTGCTAATATGACATCACGTTGACCACTAACTAAATACTCGGAGCAACCGCGGTAGATCCGGAGTGACTCCGGAGAGGCAAAGAGGGAATTGGCCTAAGCAAGATAGACATAGGCCATCAATTCGCAAGCATATAAGTAACCAAAACTCGGCGAACATATAGAGCTGCCACGTCTTAATTATAAATTTC
>DATDNG010000331.1:0-4016 GCA_036518375.1 Nitrososphaeraceae archaeon
GTTTTTAGGCTGCCATTAGTAGAAAGTTTCTGATAATCAGATGAACTAATTAATCAAGTCTTTCTCCTCTTTTCACTTAATGAAACATTTTTGTTATTGTATATGCAATAAATACATGTACATCTTGTCATCATCATCAAATAATGATCAGAGAGCTGCCAATAACGATCCTTTGCAAACATTTTCTAAAACTTGTTCTATGATGTATAGTAGGATAAACAGAAAACAGTTTGAATACTTCCAGGCAATGACACAACTACAAGAAGATATGTTAGGCTCTTGTAATGGTTTGGTAAAGAACCAAGTAGATCTAATTGAAGAATATTCAAAGAAGGGTATATTAACCAAAGAACAAATGATACCAATAATTGATACGATAAACAGATTTATTGAAGGATACTTGAATTATATGTCGCTAGAATATGATTTGGTATTATCTAGAATGCGGCTTCATCATAAAATGCTTACCATGATGAATGATTCTTCACCCAAGTTAACTGAGATAGTTATTCGATCACTAAAATCATTTAAGAGCAGCAAAATATAAGAATGTTTCAACTGACTTAGGCAAGCTCATTCATGCATTATTCCCTCTTTTTAGATGATTACTGACGATCACTTAAGTGCTATAGAATTGGATTGAGAAACATTAACGAAAATTCTCTGTTTCAGTCCAGATGCTTTTTTTCACTTTCTATCGCCATTAAAATCTCATTTATCGCCTTACTAGTTCAGCAAAAATATATACAATAGTAGCAGTAGATAACAGGAAGTTTGACTTATAACAACTATTATATATATAAACAATTTTTAGAAACAAATCAAAATTGAACTCATTAGTTATCAAGGATATCGATCTATGGCTAAGCTAAAGGTTTGGTTGGTGTTAATATTACTTTGGGTAATTATAGGATCCACATATATCACTATAAAAATTGCGATCGATACTATCCCTCCATTTTTAATGTCTGGAATAAGGTATGTATCATCTGGTGCGCTTCTTATACTGGTAGCCATTCTAATTCCTTCCCAAAACAACAACCATGGGACTAATCGAAATCAAAATGCTCAGGTCAGCCATCGGTACAGACTTGTATCATTACTTAACAAGAGACAATGGAAGGAAGCAACAATTATTGCGTGTGCATTGATACTTGGTGGACAGGGATTATTGGCGTGGGGCGAGCAATATCTTTCATCTAGTGTTACTGCACTCCTATTTTCGACAGTCCCTATCTGGGTATTACTACTTGGGAAAATAGTATATAGAGATAAGCTGAAGAAGTTTACTGTACTTGGAGTTATTACAGGTACTGTAGGCTTTGCTATATTGATATTTCCTTCTCTGGCAGCACAATTTGTAGAAATAGGTTCTCCTAATATGAAATTTGAATTTGTTGGTATAATCACGTTAGTAATAGCTACAATCAGCTGGTCAGTCGGATCGTTGTATTCATCTAAAGCAAATCTCCCTACCAACGTACTGATTTCAACTGGTATGATGTTATTTGTAGGTGGAATTTTTTTAATTGTATTGAGTATTGCAATAGGCGAGCTACAGAATTTTCATGTATCTGCAATTTCTATGCCATCCATGACTTCACTATTGTACCTCATAACTGTAGGTTCAGCAGGATGGGCTGGATTTTTCTGGGTTCTTAGAAATACATCAGCATCATTAGCCAATACTTTTGCCTACGTAAGCCCAGTAGTGGCTATTATTTTGGGATGGGCGATACTTAGCGAAGCTATCACTCCACAGATAATAACCGCTACCGTGATAATAATGACTGGAGTAGTTTTGATTGCAAATAAAGGGAAATTATGATGTCCATATTTTATTAGGTGATCCGCTTAATTAGAACTGGTTTTAGAATCGATAATGCGCTGATTCTGCCAGTCAAGATTGATTGGTCAGAATCTTCAGAATTAGATCTAATTTTAGTATCGAGAAATTCCGTTATCTGTTCTTTTGAGGATGTTTGATAGAATGAATTACTATGTCTTTTTCACTTTACTATCATTACAGGGCAATGCGCATAAGATATAATACCAGAAGCTGTATTGCCAAGCAAGAGCTTTTTGAATCCTGATCTTCCTCTTGTACCCATTACAATCAAATCAATACCCTCTCGCTCTGCATAGTCAACAATTGTTCCTACAACTGACCCGTGACTCACTATTGTGTCTGTTTTCTTTAATTGGACATTATTTGCATCGCTTTTTTGCTTTACTATATCGAACCATTTTTGGGAATCTTGCTTGACTGTCTGTACCATGGAGTCTATAGAAGTCGGTGTTGTCATAAGTGCAAGATCAGAAGCGTATTCATATGTTTCCTCTGGTCGTATAACATGCAAAGCAGTAAGTTGAGCATTATTCTTTTTAGCTATCGATATTGCATAATCCGCAGCATTTAGTGATGATTCTGATCCATCTATTGGAGCTAATATCTTTGAAATTCTTGCCTTTGCAATATCCAATTTGTTGCAATAACACTAGGATGTATAAAAAGACTACTTCGAAACGGCTCAGTAGGCTAGGAAGGATTGGATAAATGCACACCTTTTGCTAAACACATTAACGATGTTATAACACTCTATTAGTTTATACTCCTACTCCACATTATGAGAAAACTAGTAAATGCCTAATGTTTCTTTTCAAAAGGAAAACGACGAAGCATTTTGATGGAAATCCTTAAGAAGAAGATTTCGTATCTTTGACTATTATTATCAAGAACATAAAACTCGTCATATCTATCTGTTTCGTAACGACGTTATTGTTCACTGTAGTGGTTTGTATGTTCGTTGCTACTCCATCATTCGCAGCGCCACAGAAAAAGAGAGTTATTCTTACAGGGTTGTTTGATAATTTAGGTGATCCACCTAGGTGGTATAGCTTTGTTCTCAAGCCTGCCATCCAAGAGATGAGAGTCAAGCATCCAGACCTGGACATTCAGCTAGACTATAGGCCACTTCCGTATCAGAGCGTACATTCAGCGTTTCTACGATTGATAGCTAATAAAACTAGTCTTGACATCATAGATATAGATCCGTCGTGGCTTGGCGAATTTGCTCAGAAGGGATTCTTGACTGATCTTACTAATTTTTCACAAAATTGGGGACAGTTGCATGATCTATATCAAGTATTCCTACCTCCTGGAACATATAATCATAGATTGTATGCTCTATACGCAATTGCAGATATAAGGGCAATGTGGTACTGGAAGGATCTATTGAACCAAGTAGGAGTTGATGCAAATTCATTAAAAACATGGGATGGATATATTGCATCTGCAAAGAAGCTCAATGCTGTACTAAGACCCCCAGGAATAGAAGGGGTACATCTTGTTGGAGATAGCCACTCTCCAGACATAGAATTTTATCCTTATTTGTGGATGCTTGGTGGGGATATACTTAAGCAAAAAAATGGACACCCAACAAAGGGTACGTATTGGTTTCCTGCGTTTAATGGAACAGAGGGAGTGAGAGCGCTTGGATTCATTAAGGCACAAATTGATGCAGGCATAAAGCCGCAAAAACTACATTACTGGGGAAAGGAATTTCTTGATCGGAAATTTGCAGTGATGTTAGAAGCAATACAAAACCATGTAAGAGATGACTATAACGTGACTACACCTGAGAAGGCGAGCCAATTCGAGCAGAAAGTTGGCATGTTACCGATGTTCCCGGTACCTGATCCAAGTTATCAGAGCGCTACTTTATTAGGTGGATGGGAATTGGGTATCCCTCAGATGTCAAAACATAAGGACCTGGCATGGGAATTGATTACAACAATGTTGGAACCCAAAATTATTACGCCTATGCTGCAAAAATATGGGTTGCTTCCAACAAGGGAGTCAATAGGAGAGGGTCCGTCATCAATAGGCTTGAATTCGTCAATTCCTTACTATCCTGAATTGATTTCTATGATAAAAATAGGTCAAACTAGGCCCAATATCACAGAATTTCCTCAGATTTCCAATAATATAAGACAAGCAGTAGACCAAATTTACA
>DATDNG010000332.1:0-4268 GCA_036518375.1 Nitrososphaeraceae archaeon
ATATACCGCAAGGATGCACTGTTGCAGTAGAAGATCAACCCCATACATGATAGCATAATTAGAAGAAGGATGTGGACAACTGAAGGAAAACGTCCAATAATGACTGTCACAGGGTCACACCATAAGACCTGCATATTTGGCACAATTACTATCGATGGTAAGCAATTTTTCCTCCAGTATGATGTCTTCAACCAATATGCATTTCTAAAGTACCTGAACGAATTGCAGAGGAAGTTTAGAAAACTCTGCTGTTTATAGATAGAGCAGCTCAACATCGAAGCCCAATTATGATCAGAAAGCATTTAGAGCTCAAAAGATGATCTTTTGGTATCAAAACACTATCCTAAATTTCCAAATCTAAAGGGTGCTATAGCCAATTACTACAGCTCATATCAAGACCGTCACAATCATCATGATTGTCTTAGGGCATAACTTTGGAATACTCTATTATAAAAATTTTTTAGATGGACTTTGCACAAGAAAGACGTTATAATGAGGGTAGGTATAACTCTCCCCCAGGTAGGAGAACCGGCAACAAGGGAGAATGTAATTGAATTAGCAAAGGCAGCTGATAGAGAAGGAATTGATTCTTTATGGGTTTTAGATAGACTTTTGTGGCCTTTGAAGCCACAGACACCATATAGAGGAACTCAAGATGGAACCCTGCCGCCAAGTGCCCAGAATGTATTTGATCCAATAGAGCTGCTTACATTTGCTGCTGCAAATACAGACAAAATCGCATTAGGAACTTCTGTTATAGACATGCTATTCCACAATCCTGTAATATTGGCAAGGAGATTTGCAACTCTAGATGTTTTGTCTCAAGGGAGGGCTATTTGTGGACTTGGCATTGGTTGGTCAAAAGATGAATATCAAGCTTGCAATATTCCATTTAAGCACAGAGGAAAGAGAGCTATTGAATTTGTCGAAGTCTTAAAAAAGATCTGGACAGATGATGTGGTAGAATTCAAAGGAGAGTTTTATAATATACCAGCATCAAAAATAGGACCAAAACCTATACAGAAACCACATCCACAAATTTATCTTGGGGGCTGGAGCTCAAAAACGTTCCCAAGAATAGTAAACAATGATGCCAATGGCTGGCTGGCATCCATGGGAGTTGGAATAGTGTCTTTAGAATATTTAGAGACAAACATAAGAATATTAAAAGATAAGGCTAGTAGATCAAATAAAAACAAAAACGATTTTAGAGTTTTTGTTTTAACTTATCCTCAAACAAATTTTAAACTTTCCAAAACATGCGAAAGGATTCCATTCACTGGAACTATTGATCAAATAGGTAGTGATATACAAAAGATTAAAGAAATGGAAGTCGATCATATCATATTCTGTTATCTCTTTTCGATGGAAAATAAAGATCCCAAGCAAATGATATATCTAACAAAGCAGCTTTCAAGGTTTGCGAGATAAATAAAATATAGACCTGTGTTTTAAGCTTCGAGTTAGGTCTTTAAATCTAGATAATACTCCGATAGTCAAATCAGTTCCTTAAGGATATCAACTGTATTTTGTGCAACTTTTTCTCCATAAGGATTCCGATTAATTTTTGCAGCAAGCATCATTTCGACAATATCTTGAAGCGAATCCTGTCTGTCTGGTGGAAATAAAATATTAGCCTTAAGCAAAATTGTTTCCCATCGTGCAGAGGTGTGCCGCAGGGTTATGCAAGGTTTTCTTAATATGATAGATTCTTCCTGTAATCCTCCTGAGTCTGTAAGCACGAGGTGACAATTCTTTAGCAAGTATAAAAAATCAACATATCCTACTGCTTCAATGGGTATGATATTTGATGGTAGCTGAATATTATGTTTTAGAAGATTTTCTCTGGTTCTGGGATGGACGGGAAACACTATTTTGTAATTTAAGGTTTGTAGATGTTTGCATAATAGCTTAAGATTAACAGGATTATCTGCATTTTCAGGCCTGTGAATCGTTAATAGTAGATATTCTTTTGGAATTTCCTTTGTTAATTGGATGCTGTCAGCAAGTTTCGATAATCTTCTGCATACATCAACTATTAGATTGCCTGTCGTAAATACTCTTCCACTGATATTTTCATAGGTTAATACAGTTGCGCAGAATTGACTTGGAGCAAACAGGTATTGCGACATCTCGTCAATCGCTATTCGTAACGGTTCTTCAGGTACTGCCGAATCAAAATCTCTGACTCCTGCCTCTATATGTATAATCTTTGATTTGATTTGCTCAGCAGCTAAGGCAGCAGCCATACTTGAGTTGGTGTCACCATAGACTATTACATATTTGGGACTAATTCTTTTCAGAATAGGAATCATGCTATCTTTAAGGATATCGATATCAGATGTGTTAGATTTGAAATCATAATCCGGATCTATACCTAAATCGTCAAAGAAGATATCCTTCATGTTTGGCGAATAATGCTGACCTGTATAAACGAAGGCATGCTCAAAATGCTTGCGAAGTAAAGGGATAATATTGGCCAGCTTTATTATCTCAGGTCTTGTCCCAGCAATAGTAACGACCTCCGCTCTCTTCACATCATTCACTGTTGACGATTTTCTCATATTAGGATTATTTTTGGTTTTCAAATCAGGTATAGAGAATAGTTGTAAATGCACATATATATTGGATCCAATGATTCTTGGCTATGGCTTGTGCCAGAGAATACAGTCCTCGGAATAGTTCTTTGAGTATATATTTATAGACATAGTTGCAAAATCATTAATCAGATAAAGTCTGGATTATTTGTATTCCGAAATCGATTGCGTTAGCCAAAAAATTGACATTATGAAACTGGATTCTGATATATAATTTATTCCTACATACCATATAAGAAAAATTTGAAATAGACGAAAACAGTTGGATAGGCTTCTCTTGCACAAGATATTTTGCCTTAGCAAAGTTATCCACATCGTTGGTTTTCGGGCTAATTATTACCCTAGCTAGACCAAACCAGAGCAAGGCTGAGGTAATAATTGTGTACTTTGGATGGATAATAATAACAAAAACAATAAAAATACAGCAGAGGCAGAAAGAATAATCTTTGCTTAGTTGGCTTTTTCACAATCATAGCAATATTAATACACAACATGCAAGGAAATTATTCTATTCTGTTTGGAAGCAGAACAACTGTCTGCAAAAATATAGGATTATTGTGGCATTTTTCCAATAAAGGGAACATTTAGCTATTATTAACATAATTGTATAACAATATCGTTTTTTCAGTATTACTAGATATTTGTGAGATTAATTTACTCTAGTCTCTTTTATAATACGTTCAGTATTTGTTTGTACAAACGGGAATGTTAGTTAGATCTTTGTCTAGTCTGATGATTACAATAACTGCTTGTATAGGAATGTTTTTTCTGGCTAGTTCACTTTTCGATAATCATGATTTTATGTTTAAGATTGGTCAGGCAGAAGCAATTTCGGGACCATTGAGAGGTATAGAGACTTCGCCAACAAATATCGTTGGAGATGGCTCTTTAACAGCTACTACCGATGCCATGACCGCAGATGGTGGATGTGAATCGTGTACTTTAATCAAATATATTCCAGGGACAAAAGGCATAGCTGGTATATCTTTTAAGCCTTCTACAATGCCGAATCTTAGCGGTGCAACGAGAATAGTCTTTTTTGTTAAAGGCGAACTTGGAGGAGAGAATTTAAAATTCGTAGCTCTCGGTAAACCATCCAGCTCTTCGCTACCACCCACAGTACCTTTTACAAACCTACATTTTGGAGTTGTCAGTCATAAGGTTCAGTTAACTAACGATTGGAAGAGATATCAATTAAGTTTTAATAACTCAAGCTTGACAGGCGTCACTGATCCATTTGGAATCATAGTACTCGCAGGCAGAAATCAAACAGCACCTTCATCATCAAACCGTCCGCCATTAAATGATAAAGATGCTAACCACATAGTGTTCTTTCTGAAAGGTGTTACAATTGATAACAATCAGGCACAAAATCCGATACCGTTAGATACAAATACTACTACTATTAGCACAATTAATCCTGTTGCTGATACTACTAAAACACTTACAGCTAACCCGACTCAAAATACATCTTCAAGCATACCTGCAACAACTACCCCGTCTTCTATGGCTGATAGAGCAAGCACATTAGCACCGTCAGCAGCTGCAAATAATACTAAAAGCACTAGTTCTGCGGCTGCTGCAAATACAACATTACCAGCTGCAAATAATGCTACAAGCACTAGTTCTGCGGCTGCTGCAAATACAACATTACCAGCTGCAAATAATGCT
>DATDNG010000333.1:0-3381 GCA_036518375.1 Nitrososphaeraceae archaeon
GATAGAGTTATGGAACAGGAAAACAAATCTGATAGCAAGCTTACAAACTCTATACCGAAGGAAAGAAGCCTATAGAGGTGGCTATACAGTTAGGTCTTTCTGAAAAGGAAACAGAGTACTGGAGATTATATCTACAAAGAAATAAAGGGCGATCTTTCCCTTATCTTAAAGCTATACAGGCTATTAAACAGAGAACGAATAAGAACCGACAGGATAGAGTGGTTTGTTCATACGGTAAATATTGGTATGTATAAAATCCCAGAGATTCAAAAGCAGTATGCCAAAATAAAGGACGAGCTAGAAGTAATTAATTACAACGACAAAAAGACCGGCAATATATCAACTAGACGATATGAATAATCAGATAACATATCTAAATAAAATTAGCAATAGCAAAAGGAACGAGATAGCATATTTGAAGATTGGAGTTCAAGAGTTAGAAAGCTATGTTCATGGACTTCAGAATTATAACCAACAACAACATAAAATTCAAAATGAATAGATGATGTGGTTAGAGTTGGTCAGTGTTTTGCTGCATTGTCGAGATTCAATATCTACAAGATTCATGAGTCTCCAAACGAGCTACACACAAGGTGTAGTTTGCCCTCTAGGTGAAGATGAATCATCTAACCAAGAAGAACCACCAGGCAGTCGTGACCTTGGAGGATCATAACAGCCTCAAAACCTCTCTATTTTTAAAATAATAACAGTATCGACACCAACTACTTCTCTATTTACGTATTCCAATAATCGTTATAATACATGGTGTCTGTCTGTGTGCACTTTGGACTTTAAATGGATATAAGAACTGAATGCTCAAATATCAGTATCATATTAGCATTGCAAGTTGTATAGAACAAAAGGTATGACATCATCACTTGGATTATTATTGATATGTATACTTGGATTATCTTGTTTATCTAGTACCGGTATTTTCAACCAACAACAAAACCAAGCACTAGCCCAACAATACATCCCTACAATAAAATATAGAAACTTAGTAATAGACTTGGGTAATGGTGTAAAGACTAATGCTCAGTTAACTCTTCCAGCTGTTGGCAAGGGACCATTTCCAGCAGTCTTGCTTATCCATGGAAGTGGTGCTGGCGATAAGAATGAAACAGTGGGATTTGTTCACAAGAGTGGTCCTAAACCATCTACACCGTTTTGGCAGATAGCACAATATCTATCAGAAAGAGGCTTTGCAGTACTTCGATATGATAAAAGAGGCGTTGGGGGGAATAATACTATTTCAAGTAATGTATGGGGCAATGCTACAGTCAATGATCTAATACATGATGCAGAGAAAGCATTGAATGTTCTAGTACAACAGCCTGAAGTAGATGCTAAAAGGATAAGTATAATTGGTCATAGCGAAGGTACAATTATTGCTCCAAGAGTTGCAATTGATAATTCGACTAAGGTAAAGAACATAATACTTATGGCCGCCTTAGCTCAGAATTTTGGGGACTTAGTTTTCTATCAAACAGTGCTCTTACCCCCGGAGTACGCTAAACAAGTATTGGATAAAAATCATACCGGATTGATATCAATACAGCAAATAGCTAAGGATCCTGTGATATTATTGAACTTGCCAATACCACAATCGATCTTACGTCCTAATAATACGAAAGCCATAACTAATACTCTAGTAAGAAAGTTTGGTACCAACGATTCTATAAGCATTGACAAACAACTTAAACCCTTGCTGAGGAAAGCTTATGAAAATCTAACAGCATTGAATTTGTCTAAATGCAACAATTTTCAAGGATGTCCTGTATGGTTTAGATCTCAGCTTAGTATTATACCCACTTTAAGCATAATTGGTAATGTCTCTAAATCTATAGGTATCCTGCTACTTAATGGAGAAAATGATTCTCAGACTCCGGTTCAACAAGCGTTTCTCTTGCAACAGAGGCTAACTGATGTAAAGCATCCTGACCATACATTGATAACATATCCCAATCTAGGACATCTCTTCTATCCTTCATCTGAATGGTTAACTGGAGTTGGACCTATCCAACAGTATGTTTTAGCAGATCTTTATGCGTGGCTTGAATCCCACTCTGGTCTTTCACATTCCTATATTACCACTCCTACATCGACGTTAGGAGCAAATACAACTTCCTCTAGCAAAAGATAACGTAGCAAGCAGTCCTTTGTGTCTTGTGTCTTTACCCTATAATAGCTAGATAACATCAGTTCCAAGGTACCTATGATTACCAGACTAGCGATTACGGATGTACAAGACTATAATGTTTTATTCATTATTATTTTTCTTCAATAGTCTTTTTTCCATTTCTTCTTGCTGCTGTGCTGTTGCGCATGTGTAGTTTCAAGTTCCGTGACTTTGGGTATTTTTCGTTCTACTGGTAACGAAAGTACAAATTCAAGCTCATCTTTAGGTATATGTGGGTTTTCTTCGATTCACTTTTTCCCACTACAATCATGTAGAGTGATCCTACGGCAAGCTGCTTCATGCTTGGATAATCCCAAGTTCATATTCCTTGATGCTACTGTAGTTGATGATGTTATTAGGTTTGTATCAGAGCGACATTCTAAAGTTCAGTATTATGTGTATCATCAATTTCCAAACGCATTATCTTTATCCTATGACTCTTCATTTGCATCAACGACAAGAGCTTATATGAGACCTTAGTCTTGAGCTGTTCACAATGAATTCTAAGACTTGCTTAATGTTAGAAATGGCTACAGCGTTAGTGTTGGGTATAGTAATTATATTTGCCTCACCATTATCTGCAACAACAGCTATGGGCCAAAGCGCCGGTATGACTATGTCTCCACCACCATCTCCTCTACAACAACCCAGCGGAATCCCTGCTCAAGGTAACAACATCCTCCAACCTGGAGTATATGCGAGAGGAACTATCGCTAGTATACAGAATGATAAGGATGGAAAACCTGCATGGGTTGTTTCTGGTTTATGGAGAGGTACTTTAACAAACATGACCTCTGCTGCCGCAATGTCATCAAATGCAAACAATACAACAACAACAACTAAAAATAATCTTCCTACTGGTACGTTTAATGCAGTGTTTAATATGGTGATGCTAAATGGAAGCGCTTTACATGAACATCAGATATCTGACTTTAAGTTGACAGGTGTGTCTATGCCAAATGAAAAAACTGCTGTATACAATGGAACTGCCACAATAACCATGAAGAAAGGACCGGTTAGTAGTATTCCTATAAGTGTTAGAACACTAAGCGACAATGTAATAAGCATTTGGATAGACCCAGCAAAGACAATGAATCATTTTGGCAACACACCAATATATGGTACTATTACACAGGATGTTCTTGTAAGAAAGTAGGAGAAGAAAAACTTATTGTATCTCGCATCTTTCTTTTTCCCATGCA
>DATDNG010000334.1:0-3651 GCA_036518375.1 Nitrososphaeraceae archaeon
GTCAAACCAAATAGCACTGTTTACCACGATAGTAAAAGGAAATCCGTAAAGCGCTAACGAATCCCCATTGCCTACACTCTACGATAGCAGAGAGATAATATCATTTTCTATAATGCTTTATTCCTTATTATTTTCCTTCAATAGTATTTCTACTTCTTCTTCTTGCTGCTCTGCTGTTGAATGTATAGTTTCCAGTTCCGTGACTTTGGGTATTTTCCGTTCTGCTGGTAATGATAGCACAAATTCAAGAGCATCTACAAGATGTAATGAATGTATACAGGAGTTTGGTACAATTGAATCACTTAAAGAACATCGAGAAAATTAAGAAATAAGGGATTCAATGATTGATCTATCTGACGCTAGTTAGACAGTATCTGTAGATTATTTTTCATCATTCTTTTCTTCTCTTTTTGTCGAAGGATTCACAAAAGCATTGAACCAGTATTCAGTCAGCTTTGCAGAGTCTATGACAAATTCATTATACATATCAATCCAATATATTTCGGAAAGTTGCCACAAAGCAAACCCAGTAGTGAATGGAATAAGGTTGCTAAGGAGATCTTTATTATTTTGTCCGATCTTTTCTTCTTCATGCAGTGACTGCGGTCGTTGTGATTCTTCTTGTTGTTTTGACTCACTAATATCATCAACAGCGCTACTACCAGATAGTCCTGTCTCTATCAATGCTGAGATATTTTCAGCTGATATCGGTGGATTGAATTCGATATTGTTTGGCGGCTTTACAATAACTTCCACTTCAGGCTTCTGAATAGTAGAAGAAGATGATGATGTTAATTCATTGTCAATTTTTTGCTGATTTTGCTGCTGTATCTTCGAATTATCTGTCATTGATGATGCTTCTATTTTTCGCACTGTTATGTCCTCTGTCTCTTCTGTAGCTTCTTCAGATGTTGTCTTCTCTGATGCTTCTGCTAATGTTTTTGTTGTCAATGATGATGGTGCTGCTGGACTGTTGTTCTTACCTTGAGCTTCTGTAGTTGGCTTAGCCGATAATGTTTCATTTACTGTCGATGTTATTGATTGTAAAGGTCTAACTTTCATTTCAGACTTAACTGGTCCTCCTTCTCTAATAGACGAAATGGTTTCTTGTTCCTTTATCAAATCTTGTTTTTTCTGTATGGTGTTGTTGTTGTTAACTGCGTGTTTGTGTAAGTCAGCGGTACTTGTTATTGCTCCTTGTTGAGTCTTTTCTGGTTTATTATATTTGTAGTTTTGTGTTCTTGAACTAACGGTTGCTGTTGTCGTCGTCATTGTCTTTATTGTTAGAGGAGGAATAGTTATTTTCGCAGTCTCTTGTTTGCTCTCATTTGCTAATACTTCTTTGTTGATGGGTTGAGAATTATTATTTTCAGTATTGAATGAAGACATATCACCAACAGACAAATCTAAGTATACCTCAGCACCATTATATCCTTCTATGTGTGATTTTGGTATTTTGTATTGATGCTGCGCACCTTGAGTCGATATAATAACTGAATCGCCATCTATGGCAACAACGTTACCAGCTCCTTCCATGTCTTTGGATCTTACATTTTTGTGAATAATTCTATCCCAATCTATTACTGCTGGATTTGACATATATTTACCATTACACAAGGAAAATAAAAATGAGATGGTTTGAATCAAATGACTCAATCTTGAGGCCCGAACAGTATCATGGCATTAGAGATATTAGATCATACCCTCAGCTCTCTCCGTTGTCATCCGTACACATATGTATATGTAAAAAACGTGTGTGTTACATCATTATATTGCGCTTAATACTTTTCTTAGCAGCTCTTCATTTTCAATTGGCTTTCTCATAAAACAATCAACCTCAAAACCTGGAAATAGATCTCTTAATGATTCATAATATACTTCATGTGCAGTAATAAAACAAGCTTTTGCTTTGTCATCTATTTCCTTCACTTTTTCATAAAGCTCAAAGCCATCCATCTTTGGCATTACAATATCAATAATCAAAAGATCATACATACCAGGTTGATTGTAGTTTGAAACTACATCTGCCGGATCAGTAAATGTGTCGACAACTAGCTCAAACAATCCTCCCTTCTTCTTCTGCTCACCATCATTATATTCTTCCAAAGCTTTCTTCAAAGAAAAAGTGATATCAGGATCGTCATCTACAACGAGTATCTTTTTCTTCTTCTTGTACGTAGTTGGACGAGGAGGTGGAGAATAAGAAGAAGACACCATTATTACTATTACTACTTACAGCTACTACTACCTATAACTATCGCTACTACCAATCAGTTTTACAATGGTGTTGTTATGGGTCCTACCAGACGAGTTATTATCAATTCTTAATAGTATCATAAGAAATCGGGGATTCAGTCATGTTGGCTAAATCTCGCCTATTGCTATTGGTGTTGCTCCTGGCACCAATATAGTATACGTTGTTAATTCTCTTAGTGATAGCGTCTCTGTAATTGATGGCTATAATAATGTAACAAATATACCGGTTGGGAAGGGGCCTACAGCTATAGGTTTTGATCAGGAAAAAGGCATGGTATACGTTGTTAATAGTCGTGGTAACACCGTCTCTGTAATTAATGCAACAAATCAGAACAAGACAGGAAATGATATACAGGTTGGGAACGAGTCTACGGCTATAGGAATTGAAGATCCAAATACTGTGTAGTTCTGTATACCACAAATACAATAATACTGTGTAGTAGAGAAACACTGCAATATTTGTGTAAATAATGTAAGGTAATGCAGTCTGTTTATAGCGGCTTGTTTACTAAGGTGTTTTGTATGAAAGAGTCTTATCTTTCCAAATGTCTATGTCTCCCCATAACTGTGTCTTCCAAGCAGTAAATTCAACTATTTGGGAATGATCTATAAACAAATTGACACTAGGTCCATATTGCTTAAGATACCATTTAAAAACAGGTGGATCTGAAGCTTCAAACATAAAACAATTAAAACCAAATTTTTTGTTCAGCTCATTGATAACATCTATCCTCCATTCTTCTGGCGGCAGATCCTCAGTTATCCCTTCAGACTCAATCATCATAATTTCAGCACCAGCGCTCTGATGCATATCTATTTCATCCAAGAGATCGTCGAGTGTCTTTAACTTTGTTTTATATCCAGAAATATGCGTTCCAGCTCCAGCACCATACATCATTGATACTTCAGGTTTGGGCTTCATACCCATTTTCTTTACCTGCTTTACAAGTTCTACTTTATCTCTTAATGGGATTGGTGCAAGACCACTTGAAACTTCAACTACGTCAAAACCTAACGATTTACATTCTTCCAAATATCTGTCAACTGCCCCAGAACCCTGTACTATTACTCTTTCTACAAACCCGCCAGTCGAAACATAAACATCATACTTATGGCAAATGTCGATAATCTTTTTTAGTATTTCAATCGATAGGAGCCTTTGAGAACCGCCGGCAAACTTGAAACCGTCGATATAATCTCCCCACATATCCAATAAATCTTGAAGATAGGTGATAGTAACTGCACTGTAATAAGGACCCCTTATCTCTACTATTCCATCATGTCTTGGCTTTGGAGGAGATTCGAAAATTTTTACAAAGTTAAAAGCTTTTTCATTTGGGCTCTTAGTGGTATTCATAATTAAAGTATAGTTGTCGTGGTTGTTGTATCTGTTTG
>DATDNG010000335.1:0-3794 GCA_036518375.1 Nitrososphaeraceae archaeon
ATCTACAACAACATATAATAATAACATCGTTGTCTGCAGAAATATGCATAAAGAACTCGCTATTATCGCTAGTATAATAACAGGCAAAACAACAATAAGTCTGAACTCAAATCACAATGAAAGTCATAATTAGTGCATAGTAGTGTAAGCCACGCTTTATCAAACGCTGTACCTACAGGGATTAATAGTTGTCACATAGTGTTTATTCATGCTATTGTAAATCGCATATTTATTGAATTACCATAAGCCTACTCAATCTGCAAAAGCTATATTCATCTGCAAAAGTATGGAGTATAGTCACTGTATGTTTAAGTGATATACGAGATCTGCAGAGTAGTTGTAACTTGAATCTTGTGGATTGATTACACTAGTTTTTAGATCTAGAATGTGTTGCCCGGCTGCCAAAGGCTTTAAGAATAGATAGTATCCATCAACATAACCTTTCACCGTTACTAGCTTGTGTTTATAAATATTGTTATTACCATAAGTGATCATGAAAGGTCCATATTGAATCCGATTTTGATTTTGATTTTTTATTTCTTTTCCATCTAGAGTAACTTGCATAGTAGCATAATCATCTCCAGCCTTCGCACATTGTCGTAAACTATCATCATTTGTAACACCAGGTGAATCAGCACCGCAGAAACCACCTACAAGTGAAACAAGGATTGATTTGGAAGCCGGTATCGTGCATGTACGCTCTTGCCTTCCGCTAAGAAGATCAGCTAGAAACCATACTGGCCCTTGCTGCCCTACTTTGCAATTCTGCTCAGAGGGATGTTCACGAGGATGCATCGGTTCAGGTATGGACTGAGTCCATTGCCACCACTTTGATGGCCATTGATTGTATGGAGTGCCATATGGTGCCGAATTAGTAGGATATACACGAGGATCTGTTACATCAGCGGAGGCAAGATGACTGCTGCTTAAAAAGTTAAGAACAAGTATAAAGCTTAAGCATGCCAAACCAGCGAATACAGATTGGAAAGGTAATTTTTGAATCGATGGAATGGTTCTCATACCAACATCAGATAATTAATCTACTCATTAATAAGAAATTCTTTCGAATGTGTCAACAAGAGAAGATTAGGATCAAACAAATAGAACTACTTTTTTAACTGGTCCATACTATACATTGGCAAACGTTGTTTGAAAATATAACTACTAAAACTATGTTCATCATCATTTCTTTTCTTTTGATTGTTCTTACAATTGACACCTCTATAGTCAAGATCTCAGCGTTCACAGGAGGCTTTTATTATTTTCAGGACTTTTATAACATACTCTTCATATGCATAGCTGCGACCTTTGCCGTTATGCAATTTGTCATACTTCGAATAGTCAAAGACAAATATCGCAAATCCATAGTGCATAAGAAGCTAAAGCTGCATGACCTGGGCAAAACCGTTGAATACGCTAATTATGGAATAATATCTATTCTAGTAGCAATTATTTTGGAGATGCATCTTACTTCAAGCTACAATATTGACTTTATACTTGCCATAATATGGATCTCTTATGGTCTTGCATTAGTTATGCTTGGCTTTCTTATCTTATGCAGCTGCTATCCTAATGCTTTCGATAAATGCAGTAATAACTATTATTTTTGTGAATATTGAGTTAGGTGGTTCTGATAGTATAGTCTATCCCTCTGCAAACCCGGTTGGCAGCTTTAACATAACGAGTAGCATACTGAACAATCTATATAATATCACTATTATCATGTCGTTTATCCTTACATGGTCATCCACGGCTCTAATGCTGAAATACTACACCAAGATCATTGGAAGAGTCAAGTATTGGGTCCTCATTAGTATACCACTAGTATATTTTTTAGCTTCATTTCAATCATTCATTGTAGATCTACTTCTTCCATTTCGTATGGCAAATCCACTTTTATTTGGCGTGATATATACCTTAACCTTTAGCGCCGTAAAGCCAGTAGGAGCGATCTTATTTGGGATTGCATTTTGGGTCTTGGCACGTAAGCTTGTAGATAGTACGGTAAAAAACTATATGATCATTTGCTCCTATGGGATAATTATTTTATTTTCTGCTAATCAACCTATAGGTTTACTTCTTACTCCTTATCCTCCCTTTGGTCTTGCAACCATTTCATTCATGGCAGAAGCGTCATTTTTAATACTAATAGGAATTTACTCAACTGCAATATCTGTTTCTTTGGATTCTTCTTTGAGGAGATCAATTAGAAAAGCTGCGATAGGTGAAGCACATCTATTGGATAAGATAGGGATTGCGGAATATCAGCTGGAGATAGAAAAAAGAGTTATCACCACCACACAGAAAGCCAAGGATTTAATTGAATATGAATCTGGAATTACCAGTTCATTGAGTGATGAGGAGATAAGGAATTTAATTGCTGAAATCGCACAAGAGATAAAAAGTAATAAAAGTCAGAAATGATAACAACTGCAACGTTTATCGTACCTGCAGCAATTGTTGCCAATCTAATTTTGATAAAATTATAAGGAGCATGAATATTTATTCAATCCTTAAATGATATCACTAACATGTCATTCTAAGTTAAATGCGACTCCCTTCCAGAATCGGCGAGCAAAGATTACTCCATCATACATTGCCAAGAGATCATTCATCCATTTCCCATAAGCTCCTGTTGAATCAGACATTGTTGGTATTATATTGTCAATAGGATAGACACATAATAGAGTGGTTACGCCATTTTTAAGTTTTTTTAAACGATATTGACGTTCCCATTTTAGGTTTGATTTTATTTGCTCTTCTGTGTTAATTTTGTAAATGCACCTGAGCACTATTCTGTCTGATCGACCCAGCCCTGTAAAATTTGAGGGTGTATTTTCTAATCCATTTTCTCTGATATGGAAATCTCTTGGACGATAATCAGTCAAGCTTGGAACTTGATAAACATGCAGTAAGCCATTCAAAGTGAACTTATCAACATCAATTTCGCTATCAGACATTTCTCTTTTTACTGCTTCTACATCTTCTTCAGAAAGATAAGTACACTCTTTTTTCTGTGCGAGCCCACTTTTGATAAATTGAAATGAAATCATCTTTGCATATTCTACTTCCTCATGAAATAATACTATATGCTGGCCTTCTTTAACATGATGTACAGAGTTTAATGGTTGTTCAAAGAATGCAGAATCTAGTGCCTTCGATTCTATTATTCTTAGAGCCTTACTTTTTATCAACTATTTCAATCGTAATTCCAGTGTTCAAAACCTCTTCATAAATTCTAAAATCAACCCGGGAACATTCCACTTTTGAATTCTCTATAGCTTCTCTAATTTTCTCATCAGCAGGAATAAGAAATTTGATTTTTAGATTTGGGCGTTGACGCATTACTTCGTTAATCTGTTGCAACATCCCCGTTTGCACCTGTCTACGAAAAGCGTTTGCTGTTGCAACCATTGCTAATACCTCTTCTTTTGCATTTCTTGCTATATCCCAAGAACGTTTGGCTGCTTCTTGCACGTTTTGAATAACCTCCAGATTTGACGAAGTGATCCCCTCTTCGATTTCAGTCATCTTTTCTTCTGCAGGTATTGATTTATTCCACAAAGTATCAAAAACGTACTGCTGATGCTCTACAAGCTCCTTCATATTACCATAGATAATTTCTGATGCAGGCATTCCTTTATTGTGAAATAACGCTGGAACAAGGTACTCTGTTTCATTAACGTAGAAATTCCCTTTAATTCCATCTAGATGACGAAGCTCATCTACCATTGTAACAAGCCCCTTACAATAAAAAATATTATCCTTGGTAACTTCTGTAATAACTCTTGCAC
>DATDNG010000336.1:0-10325 GCA_036518375.1 Nitrososphaeraceae archaeon
AAGATTCCTAAAGACAGAATAAAAGTTGAGGAGTTTACAGGTTACTAATAAACAAAATATTATCTGTAGCTAATGTCTGACAAACTCATGACAAGAAAAATTGCAATTGTTACAGGATCAAGCAAAGGAATAGGAAAAACTATAGCGCTTGCATTTGCAAACTCAAAACAGTGTTCGGGTATAGTTGTAAATGATAAAAAATTAAGGAAGCACAGATTGTAGCTGATCAATAGATACTGTTCCTATCTTATATATATGACCCCTTCAGAAGAAGCAGAGGATCCTTCTTCATTTTCTCACTTGATCTTTTCAATAATGTCTGCGATAGACACTCTTACAGCTGAAATTCCTGTCCTAAATGGGTATGCACCACTACCCTCATCTGTTATCGGATTTATCCATTCATAATATGTATGCATATGTGGATGTCCTTCTGAAGCAAGTTTGGAAAATAATGTATCGCATTCTTCAACTCTATCAAATCTGCTTCTGGCTAGCATTTCTATTCCAGTGGTCCAAGGCCAAAAGGTCTGGTTATGATAGTGATATGGTTTGAGAATCCAGGGACCTGTGGCTTTCAATTCAGTCTCAGTCACTAGTGGCCACTTCTCTTTCCATACTCTGCTTTTGATAGCATCAAGAGTACGAAGGGATCTATTGTAAATGCTTTGATCTAGTATGTTTTTAGCTTCTCCTCCTATGTTATTATATTTTCTTGAGGTTTTTATGCGATCGTTCATTGTGTTCTCTGTAATTGCTACTAAGTATAGAGACACATCTTGTGTAAGTGATCTATAAGGACCTCCTATGTGATGTGTCTCCTGTATATCCAAATAGCAATCATCTTCTTCTAACCACAAATGTTGATCTACTGCTTTTATCGCTCTATCTGCCAATCTGGACATCCTGTCAGAACCATCATCTCTTCCAAGCTGAGATAATAGAGAGGCTAGGTTGCTTAATGCAAGGATCCAACAAGCTTGGCTGTAAACTATTTTTCCTGCCCTAAGTACGGTGTCCATCCAATCTTCATTGTGATTTTGTTCTAATAGACCATCGTTATCAATATCTCTGCTAGATAAATATTCGACTGCCTTTAGCATACGAGGAACCACATATTCGACTACTTTTAATGGATCTGTAATTCCAAGCTTTGATAATAATGCAGAAATGTAATCAGATGAGTGTTCAGAAGCTATGATGTTACCATCGTCTGACGCCGATGAAGTTTCAGATAAAGATTGTTGCCTGTTCTTCAAACACCTACCTAAAACCCAAGAAGAAGTGGAAATCATCAAGGCTGTAGAATCAATGTCTGGATTCTGTCCATATACTTCTGAAAAACCAACTTGGTATATTGTTGTAGGTAGAGCTCCTTTAAACTCTTTCTGTTTATCCTCTTTTGCAACTTCTGACAAAAACTTCATTTCTGGAGATCCTCTACCATAAACTAATTTTTCTCTGTTAGGCTCTATCTGGTGCGACCATATTTGATAAATTTGCTGCATGACTCCACCAACATTACCTGATAAAAACCAGTCTCTGAGAATATATGCTGCATCTCTGCACCATATTGCCTGATAAATTCCACCAGGGTTTATTCCCTGAAGTACATGTTCTTGTGTTTTTTGCACGAACCTGTTTGCTTTATCCACAAAGGAAATCCATCCACTAGTACTACTACTATTTGTTGCTCCAGAGCTGCTGCCGCTGTCTCGCATCTATTATTTTTATTGTAATTTCTTTTTTATAAGACTTATTTAATATTACAAAACCTTATCAAATATATTGTGGTATAGTATTATATGAGTATAAACGAGATGATAAAGATCAATTGAATAATGTATCACAGAATTCTACCGAGGATATTTCTCAATATTATACATGCAGATCATGTGGAATGAAATTTGATAACTTTGGTGATATGCAGAAGCATATACTGGTAGAGCATATGCAGAAAGGAGATGTTCCATAAGAAGAGCTAAAAAAGTGAGATAAGGATCGAAACACAATAGACTCAGTATGAAAGCAACATTGAAGCTATAGTAGACTTAATGGTAGTATATAGACGTTGTATAAAGTGTTAGTTTAGGTTATTTGTTCATTGTTGATGTCGACTATATGCTTTGTTTATTTTTACTGCCGTTGTTGTCGTACTTGGTATTGTCAAAAATAATGTTATATTTATCAGGATTCTCTCTTAATGCCTGAACAACTGCAATAATGGCGTAAGTTAATAGGGCTCCTTGTTCTGATAATAGCCTATTTACAATTTGTTCAGCAATACCTCTGATCTCAAGATACTCTCTATTGCCATTTTTATACCTGGAAACAAATTGTTCTAGCTGGCATTTTTGATTGTAAAGGTCATTTACTTTGTCTGCTAACGCATCAAAATTTTGTTGAAGCTATTATGAATCTGAGTTAGTTCCACCGTTTCCCTTTGTATAGCTTGGCAGTCTCTTTCTAATTCTTGTTTTAGGTGTTATGTGGCTTTCATAAACATTTAGAAACACTAAAAGCGAAAGAAGGAACATTTTTGTATAACATATCTAATAACGGATTATGGTAGCACCACAGAAAATATACAGAAACACCAATGAGACTTGTTTTTTAACATTCACTAGCATCTTTAAAACTATGGGAGATAAAGAGAAATACAGAGGCACACAAAGTATTTTGAAGGTGCCTGTTGTGTACTTACAACAGGTAACAAGAGCTCACACAAGTCACTTATTGTCGAAAAATACATATTCCAAGTTGGAGCTATGAAAGATTGAATTCTATGGGATTTCTGCTAAAATGTCAGACGAAGCTGTCGTCATAGCACTAAATATAGAGAGCGATTTTGACCTGACTGTCCTTGAGAGGTTCAAAATTTCTTTCCATTTTATATATAATTACCTGATTATAATTACTTATATGACAAGTTATGATCAGAATGCAAAAACTAGAATTAGTTAATAATCGTCTTATTACTAATAGAAAAATATCTATTGCTACTGCGGCTGTTATAATTATACTTGTAGTACTAGATCTCCTAACTACTCGCCAGATTTTGTATTTTAATAATACCCTAGAAATTTTTCTTTTTATCCTGACTGTTGGAATCGGATATGGAATTGGATCTTGGATTCTTCTAGGATTTACAAAGAATACAACCAAAGATCTCACAGAAAAGTCTCGATTAATCAGAGTAATGCATGTAGCAGTTACACTAATTCAGTATTCATTACTTGGAATTTTGTTATACATTTTGTATAATAATCTTACATATTGTTATGGCTACTTTAGCTTATGCGATGGCACAGGATTTTTAACTACATCTCTTTACGCAATTGCCTCAATAACGGCAACTATTATCATGGGAATACTTAGCTTCAAATTCTTTTCATGGTATAGATTAAACAATAGAAATTTTATAGTCTTGTTTTATGGTTTAGCAGCAGCAGCGCTTGCTATATCCATCTCAGGAGATGCTTTTGACAAATTATTGCTAGCTCAAATAGTCCAAGAAAAATCACCATCAGGAGCTATTCCTCAATCCTCTTTCATTTATAAAACGTTTGAGAAATATCATGGAGAAATAGAATATAAAGTTGTAAATCCTCACATTACAACACTATATGTTGTACCAACCCCAAAGTTAGATCTTTATAACCAAATTATATATTGGACTTCTGATGCTCCATACATATTAACATGGGCCGGTACTGCCCTCCTTTTAGGTTACTATTATAAGAGAACGGGCAAGCTTGACTTGAAGTTTTGGATTATTATATCTGTCCCTTTAATATTATACCTGGTTGGAAGTGGTCTAATATTCTCGTTGCCGGCAGATATTCCATATCGTTTCTATTTTAGACTCGTATTTAGAGCGGGTACTATAGGCAGCAGTGTTCTATTTGGGCTTGCATTTTATATTATATCAAGATATTTAACTACTACAAAAGTAAAAGATTACCTAACTATCTCTGCAATAGGAATTATAATGATTGGAATTGCAAATGAGATTTCTGCTTTGCAGCAAACATACGGAGTAGCTGCTCATTCGCTAGTGCTTTTGGCTTCCTATCTATTTACTATAGGATTATACTCATCTGCAATCTCACTATCACAAGATAGCTCATTAAGGCAATCAATAAGAAAATCGGCCATAGAAGTCTCTAAACTAGTAGAGGTTCTAGGAGCCCCTAAGATAGAGCAAGAAATAGAAAGGAGGGTTCTAAACGTAGTAAGCGAGCAACGACAGGTTCTCAGAGAACAAAGTGGAGTTGACTCATCTCTTACAGAGCATGATGTGAAGCAATATTTAGGCAATGTATTAAAAGAAATTAAAATTCTTAGAGATGTTGAAGAAATTCTCAAGAAAGGAAAAGAGATTTTGCAAGCCTCTTATCAGTTTATAGTCTGTTCGAGGTTTGCCGGTATACGATTATTCCATAATAATTACTTTGATGTATATCAAAAAGTAATGGAAAGATACAGAAAAGGCGAGCATAAAGGAGTCAAATTAGTAACTACTATAGATAAAGATAATACAGATTTAGTTAAAAAATTTCTCGGTATTGGTGTGCAGATAAGGCACATCAGGAATATGCCGCCAATTGATTTTGCTGTTTCAGATAAAGAAATGATTGCTACGACAGAGAAAATGGAACCTGAAGAGTTGATTCGGAGCCTTTTGGTAACTAATAAACAGCCGTACATAAGTCACTTTGTTTTTATTTTCGATGAGCTATGGAAAAATGGAATTGATGCCAAAGATAGAATAGCAGCTATAGAACAAGGACTAGAACCGGAATTTGTTGAAGTTATTACAGATAACGAAAAGGCAAGTCAGATTCTTGTAGACTTGGCAAAATCGGTAAAGAAAGAAGCTCTCTTCTTACTTCCTATTGATAGAGCAATGTCAAGAGTGGATAGATTAGGAATTATTGATTACCTAATACATGCCTCGAGAAATGGTGCAGAAGTAAAGATCATCTGCCCATTATCTTCAGAGAACGCGGACATTGTAAAAAGAATATCCAGTAATGCACGTGATATCAAGATTTTGAATGGTAATAATTCTCCATACGGTATGTTCATAGTTGATGGTGAAAAGTTTTTTAGAGCCGAGCTTAGAGAACCTATTGCTAGAGAACTTTCAGAAGCAATTGGATTTCCTATTTATTCGAACAGCAAGCGCAGTGTAGAATCATTTAAATCGGTGTTTGAATTGCTTTGGAATGAGAGAACATTAAATGAAGAACTAAAAAGAGCAGATAAAATGCAAAAAGAGTTTATCAACATAGCAGCTCACGAACTGCGTAGTCCTATTCAACCCATACTCAGCATAACAGAAGTTCTTCGTAATAAAATAAAAGATACTCAACAACTTGAATTACTAGATATTACCATCAGAAATGCAAGAAGATTACAAAGGCTTTCAGAGGATATTTTGGACGTTACGAGAATTGAGAGCCAGTCACTATACTTGAAGAAAGAACGGATCGATGTAAACGAAATGATAGTGAGTATTGTAGCAGATTTTAGCGACCAGATTAAAAACAAGAATAAAGATAAAAATTTAAAATTGGCGATATCAACCAAAGAGAAAGAGGATATCATTGTTTTAGCAGATAGAAGCAGACTTTATCAAGTAGTTTCAAACCTTCTAAATAATGCCGTAAAATTCACAGAAGAAGGTGCTATAACTGTAAGTATGGAAAATAAAGAAGAGAGCGGTGGCGGCCATATTGTTGTTAGCATAAAGGATACAGGTGCGGGTATAGACTCTGAAGTATTGCCTAGGCTATTTGAAAAGTTTACTTCAAAATCTTATCATGGAAGTGGGCTGGGACTATTCATATCAAAGAGTATAATCGAAGCCCATGGTGGAAGGATGTGGGCTGGCAATAATATTGATGGTAAAGGAGCCACGTTTTCTTTTAGTTTACCGATTACTAATTCCAGTGTATGTTCAATGCTTCCTTGATAATGTTTAAAGTTGACTGGGGCCATTTTACTGTATTGTAGATGTGTATGATTTCCACACAGACTATACTTGTATCTTGTACATTTTTTCTCAGGAACTCCAACAACGACTATAGACATCAACATACTTCCGTATAATCATGTCCCAATTATATGCAAGCTGCAATGAAAAGTGCAAAGGAGATAATGTGCCTATAGAATGAAATTCAGCAATTAGAAGGATATGTGTATAGTCAAAAAATCAACAAGGCAATCACAATGAAAGATTTGGCGAAGAAGGCTATTATTATTTCAGATCAACCCAACTATGGTGATTTAGATTAAGAGTATAACGTTCAAATCGTAGATCAGAAGAAGTAAGACATTGAAGGATAGTAGGATTATCTTACTCATTTTCTTATCCTCGAGCTATCTGATTTATTCAATTGCAATCTCAACAGCCTTTTCATCAGTGTATGGGACCTCAGAGTATGCCATCAAAAACAACAACAATAAAACTGCCGTTCATGGATCAGGTAATGACAATAACAAGGTAATATGTTTTAAGCAAATGGCATAACAGCTCTTTTTTTCAAGTCAGCAAAAAACTTTTGATACCTCAGCTCAAATCGATGTTCTCATTGCAAATAATTCAAATGGAATAAATAGAACAACGATAAGATAAATAGTATCTTAAGTTTCTTCAGGGCAGGCGATCAGCAAGAACAAGAATTTTCAAAACAGTCAAAATCATTGCCATCCATCACTGACTACGATGCTATCGGCAGCAGCAATACTGATGTAAATCAAAGAACGTTTGTGCGTTTGTACGATCCAACTAATTGCAGAGACCCACAGTAGTTGTACTGAAGTTTTTAAAGGTTTTTTGGATGTGCTCTTCGCATCAGATCATGGTAACAGGCGGGATCAACGTAGTAATGATGGTATCGGAGAATCATTATTGGTATCAACTCGTGGTGAAGTTATTAAAGTATTAACAAATCGGAATTCGCTTATGCTGTGCAACGCCTAGCATTACATATTGCAAAAGTTGATGCACTAGTCGGAGTGCCACGACATCCATCTTCTCCATAAATAAATTTGATATAAACTTACTTTAAGAAGAATGCAATAGTAGTAAAGCTAGATCGTTAGGTCTTAATTCTTTATATGTGTGTAGGTGGCAACTATTATGTGTGTTGCTATGTACAAATAATACAAATAATACTAATATTATAAATAATGCAAATAATACAACAAGACAGACAAGAAATAGAAGACGATGCGGTTCCGGGTACATTTTCTGCAAGTTTTGGGGTAGCTGCAGCAGCATATGTAGGGGAAAGCTTTGACAGCTCATTTCTGGTGGTGGCATATAGGATAAATGACAATAATCACCAACACCACCACCATGATCATCACTAACGCTAAAAGTACGATACTAAAGCAAAGGTTACTGTTCAATGGATAACTTTGTACAAAAGCAGGGCCAGGTAGCAGTAATAGTAATACTATTGCTAGCACTACAATTTGTAACATCCTTTGAGTCTCTACAAAAAAACCCAGCTATTGCGCAACACACAATTGCTAATAATACTAATGCGATCTCTAATCTGAGTAAGAACAATGGACATTCAGAATCGCCTCAGATGACTGCGTCTGGAAATAATGTCTATGTAGTATGGCTTGATGACACGCTAGGAAGCAGAGAGATCTTCTTAAGAAGGAGTACTGATGGAGGAAATACATTTGATAGTAAAATCATTAACTTGAGTAAAAATAATATGGAACAAGGAGGTGGGGCTTTCAATCCAAAAATTACTGCATTGGCAAATAATGTATATGTAGTATGGGAAAATATCCCTGATAATAATGGTCAGATTTTTTTCAGTAAAAGTTCTGATGGGGGAAACACATTTAGTAATCCTATTAATTTAGGCAATAATACAGGATTCTCTGGCGATCCCCAGATTGCTGTTTCTAAAAGTAACTATGTTTATGTAGTATGGCATAATACTGGCGATGGGATATCATTTAGAAGAAGTACTGATGGAGGAAATACATTTGATAAAGTGATCAACCTGAGTAACAATAATTCATTATCTTTTCAACCCCAAATAGCGGTATCTGACAAGTATGATAGTTATATATATGTAATATGGCGTGAAAATCATTTCTACAATGTCCAGAACAGGCAGCAGCTCCCACGTGATGATATCATATTTAGAAAAAGTACTGACAGGGGAGAAACATTTGGGGACAAGAGTATTAACCTTGCGAATAATGGTAGTGGCACTAGTGCATTTCTGCGGCTAGCTACATCTCAGTCTAATGTGTATGCCTTGTGGACTAATGTTACTTTAGTACCAGGTAATATACTTACAGATATAGTATTTGCCAAAAGCTTTGATAATGGCAATAAATTTGATAAAGCAGCTAATATAAACAACTATACTGGATGGTCATTTGATCCACAATTAGCTGTTTTTGGAAATAATGTCTATGTAGTATGGAATGAAAACCCGCATGGAAAGAATGGCGATATTATGTTTAGAAGAAGCAACAACAATGGTACAACATTTGAAAATAAAATCACCAACCTCAGCAACAGTACAGGAGAAAATTCTTTTGACCACAAGATAATAGTTGCTCAATCTCAAAAAAATAATGTAAATGACATATACGTTGTATGGAATGGGGATACAACAAATGGTAATAAGGGAACATATCTTAGAAGTAGTATTAATGGAGGAAATACATTTGATAACGTTACAAATCTGAGTAATAATACTGATAACAACCAATCAGCACCTTCTCAAATATCTCTTTCAAAAAGTAATAATAATTTGTATATCGCATGGGATGCGAATACAGCAGCTAATAATGAGGAGATATTCTTTAGACAAATAACAGCAGCATTGATGACGACGAAGACAACAATAATGAATCATTCTTCGTTATATGACAATAATAAACAGTCAATAACACGTCTTAAAGAGATAGGTAGTAATAATACTATTATTAGCGAAAATGCGAACAACAATAACAAAGATATTGGCACGACAGCAGCCTCCAATATCGCAATCATCGACCCTACATTTACATCCGCAGCATATGATAACGCATTTTACCTTTTCTACAACCTTTATGCTAATGCGACTTCAGGAACGAATATCACAAAGCATACTGGATTATTATCAAACACTATTACGAACGAAACAATATCTAATAATGCGATAATCGAGTCATCTCAAGCCGCTACGGATTATTTAGTAAGCCATATTCAATGGCTAATGCCAAAATCTAATATCACAGTTTTGGGAGATGAGGATGTTCATAATGGAGATATTTTCAAAAAGGAAGATGGAAATAAAAATAAATATGATGTCATAATACTTGGACATCAAGAATATGTTACACAAAAAGAGTACGATTATCTGAAAAAATTTGTGACAAACGGAGGTACATTATTTCTTATGGATAGTAACGCACTATATGCAGAGGTAAAATATGATAACAAAACTAACACTGTAACCATGGCAAAAGGTCATAGCTGGGCCTTTAATGGTAAATCGGCATGGAAAAATGTAGGTGAAAGATGGGCAAAAGAGAATTCTGAATGGGTCGGAAGCAACTATCTTTGCTATTTATGTGATATAGTATTTAATAACAATCCTTTTAAATATATTCATCGAGAAGAACAATATATAACCAACCCAAAAGACAAAATACTGTTAGATTATAACGCTTCTATAATAGGTAGTCATATAATAGGTAGTCCTAATAACGTGAACAATAACAGCACAATGCACTATAATGTTAAGAATGTATCGCATCATACAGGAACCAAAATAAAAATTGCAACATACCAGCTTGACTATGGCAAAGGAAAGGTAATATCATTAGGAATATATACAGATGATATCATACAAAATTTCAACTCTCATAATTCTAAGTTCAACAAATTCCGTGACACTTTGCTATTAAATCTTAATTACAAGTTCAACAAATTCCTTGACACTTTGCTATTAAAATATACTCCAGTCAGGAACAAGCAGTAGCAGTGGTCTTAAACAACATCAGCAAGAACGCATGGACAAACAATAGCCGTTACTTATTATAGTGACGTTACCTATTACATATTACTTAATAAAAGTAAAGTGAACTAATAATCATCATATCCCAAATATATCAATAAAAGATGATTAGTTTTATTGGGACACTCTAACGAGCATTTACAGGATCAAAACTGCAGTAATTTCTAAAAGCTGTTAAATCAGCTAATAGACTAGACAATGGTGGTAGCAGTAAAACAATTACGGAAGATTATAGTAGAATACATGGAAATAACTTGTGGGAGTAAAAAA
>DATDNG010000337.1:0-2253 GCA_036518375.1 Nitrososphaeraceae archaeon
TCTGCAGTATTGTCCCTGCTTTTGGTATATTATTCAAGGTCAAACAAAATACGATTAACTGCATCATCAAGATTCCATATTGTCTTTGTAATATCGATAGGACTTGGTTTTATATTTTTGGAAATAACCTTTATCCAAAAATTTCTACTGCTGCTTGGAACTCCTATAATGGCATTAACAGTAATATTGTTTTCAATCCTATCGTCTAGCGGAATAGGCGCGTATTTGAGTGGAAGATTATTTAATAGAAGCCCTTACTATGCGGTGGTATTATCTATACCACTTCTGGCAGGAATACTGATAGGGTATTATGGCTTTCTACAAGGAATTATAAGTTTCAGCATAGTTTTGCCACTCTATGAGAGAATAGCGTTGACTTTTGCTCTTTTGTCACCGGTTGGTATTCTAATGGGGTTTCAATTCCCATCCATAACCAGAATGGCTTCCTCTTACTCTTCTTTGCATTCATCAGAAGGAAATACTAGCAACCAAGACATCACACTGCTGTGGGGTATAAATGTGATTGCATCCGTAATCGGAACTGTATTAACTACCACATCATCCATGGTAGTAGGTTTCAATGGTAATTTACTGATTGGATTTGGACTATATTTGGGAGCACTAGCTTCTGCCATAGCAGCAGTAAAAATAACTCAAAAACATCCACGGGGTCAAAAGGTTGTCGGATAAATCTACGAAATAGATGATACATAATACATCAATAGATGAATGAACAATCTTTTACAGAGGAAGTATATAATTACGTGTAAATAATATGGGATCCTTCAAATCATGTTTTTTGATGTCAGGCATTAAAAAAGTAGGGTCTAATTATTCAAAAAAATCTTGGAAGCCATTTGGTCTGCTCTTATTGTCTTCCGATTTGACTACATCTAGAAGAAGACGAAATACTTACTATAGCAGATGTGATGGCCAAGGCTAATACAAGAATATCAAATAGAGGATCAGCAAAGAAAAATGACAAAAGACATTAGATGGTATGAATAGCTTATGAATTAGCTCAGGTCATTCAATCTAGCAGAGATAATCGTCATGAAGTGGGAGTATGTATACTGGTTATATCCACTGACATTATGTCATCACATGTCAATAATTGGAGACACAAGAAGTTATTTATTATGTATGTATTGTACAGATGGTCATTATGAAACACAGGAGCGATACGGAAATAATTGCCCTTATTCTAGAAGCAATTAATATCAATAGTGGAGCAACTCAAACAAGGATAATGTATGAAGCATATCTATCCTATGCACAGTTAAAGGGATATTTGTCATCTTTACTGGAAAAGGACTTAATAGAATATCAGAAAGCAGACAGAATTTATGTGATTACAGAGAAGGGTATGCATTTCTTACAAGTTTATAACCAATTTAACCAATTGCAGATCAATAACATGTTTACAGCTATAACAAAATATGAAAGCCAAGAAGGAAGTTACCTTGCTTATGAAAAATCTAGAGCTAATCAATGGAAGTGCGAAAAATGTCAGAAGCCTCTTGCAAACCTTAAAGAGTTGAAGATTCATAAATTAGAATACCATTCATATTAGTATGAATACAAGAGGATGCCAAAAATGGTGCTCATGATAATAATACTTTACCATTTACATCCCAATGTAATATCAGGCATTTGAACTGCTGATACTTAAGCTTTAGGTGCTCATTTAAATCCAAAAATAACTATCTGCAATACTATTTGATGAATTGGCTGAATTATATAAGATTGCCATTCCTTTTCATGATTTTGGATATATGATTTTCAGGTATTTAGCACGACCTTGATTTGGTTTAGCTATACATTCAGAACCGTATGTAGGGCCACATATAGAATTGTTGTGCTATCGGAGCATTATGTCAGCATATCATCTGAAAGCAGTTAACAATGCTCAATCTAAGGCATTTGCTGCTAGTATATATGTTTAGCATTTTATCATAGTTATTAAAAATTATAAGTTAGGCATTTTTCTTTAGATTTGAAGGATTTTGATGCAATTAGATTTTAAATAAATTTCTTGTTATCTTGAATAACCTTTGAGGACAAGGGTTATAAAGCTATGGCAGCCTATATATTAGCTGTAAATGTGAAGGTTTGTTTTAGAAAAGAAAACAATGCCAAGCCGCTAATCAAATATCCTTCAGATAATCTTCAAATAGTGCTCAGCTCCCATCAAATACGGTCATATGGTCATCAGGTAGCAAACTAAAATACGGGGCTATATAGATATGTTAT
>DATDNG010000338.1:0-3865 GCA_036518375.1 Nitrososphaeraceae archaeon
TATGCTCTATAACAGAGAAGAAGACAGATGGTATTGTATCCTAGATGCTCCAAGTAAAGAAGCAGTTGAAAAGCATCATCAGAAAGCTGGTATCACCTGCGAATGGATTACAGAAGTAAAAACAACGGCTTAGGGAAGATATTAAGCACTTATGCACGCTCAATGATGATAATAACAGCAGCCTAACAGAGTCCACTATAGTATACTCCATTCAACAAGTTTTTCTAACCTAATACATCAAAAGCAGATGCGTGCTTGTCTTCAACCAAAAAGATCATGCATTAGAAAACAATATGGACATCTATATATTATTGTAGGTCCTTACATGTCATAATATTAATTCCCACAATACATAATACTTGTTGGCACCAGTCTAGGCAGAGATAAAAACTAACATAACTCTGCGTCTCAACTCATAATGCTTGATGATCTTCTAACTTTTTCATTATTTTTAAAACCCATTCTATTGTATTGATTCTTATTATATCGTTACGATCTGCAAGCCGAGATAATAGACGATCGATCGCATCGCCTTCTTGAGAATGGCTTTTGATAAGATTAGTCTTAAGATCCTGAAGCTCCCTTTGGAGTATAGACTTTAATTCTTCTAGTTGATTCAATATAGTATTCTTATTTAATTAGTTTAGCTTTTGAATATAGTTTTATCAATATGATGATGATGATGATGGTATTACCAATTAGACATATACAGGCTAATTCAACTTTTACCAGTATGCACTTTCTGATTCAATGTTAGAATCAGCTGCATTTCTTTTCAATAATATGTATTCATTAATTCCCTCTAAACCTTTAAAGACGCCTTCAACTGCAAAAACCGAAGGTGCTTTAGTTGTAGGAAGCTCGCCACAACAGCTTTCTTCAAATTTTTTAATATGATATTCTACATACTCAATGCCCCATCTTTTGAAAAGATCAACTGCGATTGTGGAATCATCCGACTTATCTACAAGTAGAATTGGTTTGCGCTTAACCATTGAAATTAAGAATGGATAGCAAGATAAAATTGTACCACTCTGTAATCATTTCAAGAGTATCTTTTGATCCAATCCAATCCATCATAGATCTTTTTAAATAGGATTGCAGGATAAGTTTGCATTAGCTACAAAACATCTTTCTGAAAATACCTCAAAATGTCATAAATTATGATCTCTATTTTTCAATTTCCACAGTAGTTTTAGCAACGCAAAATTAATACATCATAGGATCCTATAGAATCATGAGATCTATGTACTTACATTTAGCAATTTCTTTATGAAGGGCGGTTTAAATGCAGGTTAGGAGAAGATGTACTTAGTTAATTCTTCAGATAACAAATTGTATAAACGGCCAGTAATAAAAGAGTCTAAAGTACAGCAACAAGAGTTAAGTACAGATGAAATAAAATCCACCAATAAGGAATTTAAAGCTCGTGATATAATGCAAGAGGAATTCATTAACATAGCAGCTCATGAGTTGCGAACTCCTATTCAGCCAATACTTGGATTAACTGAAATTCTTAGATCCAAGATAAAAGATACGCAGTCACTCCAACTGTTAGATGCTATTGCCAGAAATGCGAAAAGATTGCAGCGACTTACAGATGACATATTAGATATTACGCAAATTGAAAGCCATTCATTAGCTGTAGTGAAGGAACGGTTCAATCTAAATGATATAATAATGAACACTATAGAGGATATATTACCCAAAAAATCCCACCACAAGAATGGAAAAGTTATAAAATTATTGTATCAACCTAAAGATGTTTTTGTAGAAGCAGATAAGGGAAGAATGATTCAAGTAATTTCCAATCTGTTAAGTAATGCTGTCAAGTTTACAAACGAAGGATCTGTGTATATAGATGTAAAAGAGAAAGAGAACGATAACCATGAAAAAGAATTTGTTGTTATAAAGATAAAGGATACTGGTATAGGTCTAGATCCTAATATACTACCTAAACTATTCTCAAAATTTGCCAAGTCCCATAATCAAACAGGTGGAGGTATTGGACTTGGTCTATTCATATCTAAGAATATTATCGAAGCTCATGGTGGTAGGATATGGGCTGAAAACAACACTAATGAAAATGGAGCAACCTTTTATGTTATCTTGCCGGCTAAGAAAATCAAGCGTCAGTAGATAAATATAGGGAATTTAATTATTTCAGCAGTTAATACAAATCGCGCTTTTGATATAGTCGAATTTTTCAAATATATTATTATAATACGTGGAACCTTGTGTGTGTGCGGTTACAAGTCAAATAGAAGGTCGTATTCATCAGACTATAGACTTTTTACTAATAACAATGTCTTACGATGCTTTCTCATAAGAAGCTGTTGTTGGTTTTCTCTCTACAGTGATAACTTCTCCTATTGTCTGATTCATCGCTGCTTCTGCTATATCGCTTGCATGCTCGGCTGTTCTCCGTATGTCTTCTAAAATTAGCCTGATGTTACTGTTAATGGGTTCGTGGGAAGCCATCTTATCTTCTTTATTTAAAAATGAAATTATGTCATTTTCTACTGAGCGTATATTTTCTACTCTATCTGCAACACTGTCAGCCATGACATAGTCTCTTCGCAAAAATGCTTCTACCGAATCATTAAAAACTGCCAAAGATAAATGGCTCATTTTTTCAATTTTGTCAAACAGGCCTTTTGATATTTTTTGTTGTTCTTCTATTTTTAGACATTTTTCAGCAATTCCAAATGAGTGGTCTGCTATTCGTTCTATACTTTTTACTGCAACACGGTAACTAAGACAATCAGCTGTGTTTTTTAATCCTATTTCTCGAAGCACTCGCTCATTCTGTGTAGCTATTGTAAGGTTTCTTAAAATATAAAGACTGAATCTATCTACTTCATCATCTGATTTTATTACTGCCTTTGCCAATTCATAATTTTTTTCTCCTAAGGCTAACATTGCATCTTTATGCATAGAAGATGCAATCAAAAACATCCTTCTAGCTGCAGTATTGACTGAAAGTTCTGGAAGAGTAAGCAATACTTGTATGGTGATTAAATCCAATGAATCGGCTATTATTTCTGTTCCAACCAAACTCCTGCGGATAACTTCTCTAACTGCATCGCGTTGCGCAGGATTTATCCTTCCAGTTTTTGATTTTAAATGTATAGTATTATATCCTGAAAGATATATTGAAATAACTTTCCGTTGTAGGGAACTGACACTCTCCTTTTCTGATATGATCGCTGTCGCTTCATTAGCCAAATTAGAACCTCTCTCTGCACGAGGTATTATCGATAGTGAACTGTTTGCTTCACGAATGACACTGACTGGATCCCCAGGCTTTAGATTCATTTCCTGCATCCATTTCTTTGGTAATGACAGGATGTATGTTGATCTACCCGTGAATTGTATCTTGCGCACTTCACCGTTGTTGTCTGATAGCGAAATCAATAGTCTATAGAAACCTCTAATAGATATATATTTTATGAAAGGCGATCATATAATTCTATATATACTATATAGACTATATAGTTATTAGCGCCTAGGACTTGAGACTCCAGTTACAATATAATGAACTGAATCTCCAATGTAACATGCATGGTCTGAAATGCGTTCCAAATATCGTAATATAAGTAGAGCAGAAATATAACAACGTGGATTATTAGTACTGTCTGTTAGGAGCTTTTCGGTGCTTTTTTCTTGTTCCTGTGATGATGTGATTAGGTCTCGCAGGTATTTTCTATATTGTGCATCGACGGTATCATCCATTTCATAAAGTTTTTCTGCAGCATTTTTGTCTCGCGATTGTAACGCATTTAAGCTAAGGAGTATCATTCCCCTGACTGTTTTTGCCGTTTCTAGTACAGCAGATTTATCACAGTTAGATATAGAGCCCATT
>DATDNG010000339.1:0-3773 GCA_036518375.1 Nitrososphaeraceae archaeon
AATCTGGTGGCCCATGGTTCAGGTACCCATGCACCATCTAATTGCTTCTTTAAGAATAGTGTGAGTATATCGGGATTGGCTATAGGTGTCAACACTACATTACCACCTTGATCTGTTGTTTTAAGTCCATTTTTTAGTAAATAAGATCTAAGAGCTATATCCTGAGTATTACCTAATTCTGGAGACGCAAGTTTTTTACCAGCTAAATCTTTAGGCGAATTGATACCTGCATCATTTCTAACTACAAATGATGCGCCTCCGCTGCTTGAACCCACAATTATCTTTAGATCCTTTCCATCTGATACTACATAGCCGTTAATGGCTGGATTAGGACCAACATATGTTGCATCAATTCTCTTGGCAAGTAATGCCTCAATAGCAGATGGACCTGCGTTAAATACAGTTGTTTGAACCTTTATGTTATTGCCTAATGCTTTCTGAAAATCTCCATTCCCAAACCCAATTACTGCCTGCGCATGATTTATGTTTGGAAAGTAGCCTAATCTCAAAGTCTTTACAGAATTAGATCCAGTTGCTGCTGTATTACTGCTGCTGTTTGTTGAAGCGCTTTGTGCAAACACTACTGGCTTTAATGGAGTTATTATAGCTGTAACTATTATTATTATTATCGCAGCTAAAGTTATCGTAAGCTTTGTTGCTTGTTGTCGTTTTTTCATCATTACATATATCGACAAGAGGTATGACTTGGCCGAATATTACTGCTACTAAAGATGCAAGAAATGAGAATTATGTGCAGATTTGAACTATATCGTTAAGAGATATCCATTTGCAGCATAATACTTCAATGTATAATTCTAATGTATTCCTCATTATTTCATGACCGATTTTCTGAGAACCGGATTTGTTGTTGTTGTGGTATTTGTTATTTCTTTAGATAATAATAATTGTAATTGGCTTTTTAGATAGAGTTACATATTCATTTATTTCAAGGTTAACAAAAAACTTTATGATCTATCTTTTTAATCTCATCATATAATGCTAGACCATTAATCTTGGACATATTCGTATCTATGATTAAAAGATCATAGAAATTTGGAAGTAGGTTTTTTAATGCCAATAAAGGTTAAGGTTCCTTAAATACATCGACCTTAAAGCCATTTTCCTCAAATACTAGTTTTAAGCTTGGATTACTATCTATGTCATCGTCTACAATTAGTACTTTTTTAGTTGATTCCAATCTATTTTATGACCCCACAATATAACTCATGTACAAACAAACAAAACAAACAAAACAAACAAACAGTTCAGATTTGTATATGCAGGAAATGAGTAGAATTTTAATCCTGCTACATCTGCATCATATTTTTCTAAAAGTCTTTTGCGCAGATTTTCATCAGTGAATGTTAACATTCCACAATCAGTATGATTCACAACTAGGAATTCTTGTGTTCCAAGAAGTTCATGAGATATAATAAGCTAACGTATAGCATCATCAGTAGCTATTCTACCAGCATTTCTAATAATGTGTGCATCTCCTGTATCTAATCCCAAGAAATCCTCTACAGTCAATCTTGCATCCATGCATGCAAGTATCGCAAGTTTTCTTGAAGGTGGAATTGGCAGATTACCATGCTTGAAATCCTTAGAATATTCTTCATTTGCTGAGAGCATTTTATTTAATTCAGTCATACAGATATTTCATAGGTATATACACTGCACTAGCAATATAATCAAATCCAAATACGCAAAATAAAGGTGAAACACGCATTGATTACGTCATTTATAGATAAAACTGCAGATTATACATTGAAGATATGTCTTATTGCATAGAACATAGGTGAAAAATGCATATAATTTTATCATACTGCATATATCACATCGATAATATCTTTCTAATTATTACTAACATGCAGATATAAATATGGCACAAACACAAATCAAACAAGAAGAATATGCACATCCTGAAGTTCTAGTAGATACACAGTGGATAGAAGATCATCTCAGAGATGACAAGGTTCGTATTGCAGAGGTGGATTATGACCCAACTTCAAATTATGAATTAGGACACATACCAGGATCGGTTTTAATAAAGTGGAAAGCAGACATCAACAATCCAATAACAAGGGATATCCTTAGCAAAGAGGCATTCGAAGAGCTCCTGCAGAGGATTGGAGTTAACAATGATAATACTACATTAGCTCTATATGGTGACTTTAACAATTGGTTTGCAGCATTTGCATTTTGGGTATTCAAATACTATGGATTTGACGATATCAGACTAGTAAATGGAGGTAGAAAAAAATGGCTACAGGAAGATAGACCATTGACTAAGGATATTCAAAATTATGCGAAGGGAAATCATAAGGTAACTAAAGAGCCTGACAAGAATATTAGAGTATATCTTGATTATGTGAGAAATACTTTGGGTTCTAAATTACTAGTCGATGTTCGCAGTCCAAAAGAATTCACAGGTGAAATCACGGCACCACCAGAATACCCAACAGAGCATGCTCAAAGAGGAGGACATATACCAAGAGCCGCCAATATTCCTTGGAGTCAGGCAGTAAATGATAGTGACGGGACTTTTAAATCTGTGGAGGAGTTGAAGAAACTTTATGAAGCAAAGGGTATAACTCCCGATAAAGAAACTATAACGTATTGTAGAATAGGTGAGAGATCCTCTCATACGTGGTTTGTTTTGAAGTACCTATTAGGATATCCAAATGTTAAGAACTACGATGGCTCATGGACTGAATGGGGAAATTTAATAGCAAATCCTATCGAAAAATGAACTCACCAATATTATTTTACTAGGTATGAAGGATTTGCCTTCTAACAGTAATCGATAACCATCTCATTCTTTTCTTTGTATATATGTGAGTCAGGCAATAAGTACAAATTGCATCTGTCATACTCATGTTTTTGAAATCATATCTAAGTTGACTGATCTTGCATATTGGTTTATCAAAAATATTTTTCTTGAAACCATGCTAAAATTGCGCCTGATGTATTAAAGTTGCGTATTTGAAGTTGTTTATATCATTCTATTTGCTACAATATGATACATCAATCATGTCTACGGCAAATACACCTATAACACATAGAAAAGATACGCCATACATTGAACAAACAATTGTAGATCAACAAAACAGTAATAACAAAAAAACCCTAAAAGAACACAGACCTAGTACAATATCAGAATGTGCCATCATACAAAAACAATTCTTAATATGCCGGGTTTGTTTTTGGTGTGCATCATATTATACTTATAATGTAGTCAATGATTCCCTTAAGTTTGACACATTTAACTTATCGGCTGTACAACAATGCCCTGATTGCGGTGCTAAAGATACAATTGAATCATTGCCCATTTTATAAAATAAACATAATGGGTAAGGTGAGAATAGATGATATGCGATTCCATATTTATCTACTTGTTCACATCAGTCAGTAGATCGCGTTAAGATTATTTCCAATCTCTATTCCCCATTGCTTTCATTTGTTGTTTCATCCTCTATTATTAATATGGACATGGACCGTCGCTTGACCTTGCATCCATATATCCATTTGTGAATTCTTTGGAATGTGGTGCAGTTACGTTAAACTGAGTCATATTCATATCGTCACCACATGCCATATTCCATCCCTTTTTGTATGCATCACTTATTGCAAATGCTATTGTAGCAGCAGCCACTACTACTACTCCTAATGCTATCATTACTACTACTGCCAATGAAATAACACCGCAGAGTTTTGCCAAGTAAATTGGTGTTCATTACAGCGTATATATGAATTAGCAATGGCGTAAAAAT
>DATDNG010000340.1:0-5008 GCA_036518375.1 Nitrososphaeraceae archaeon
TGTTAGGGCTTACATATGTGATACCATGAGAAGATTTGCAGAATGCTGGAACCAAACATACTCAGACCCAGAGGTCAAAGTTCTGGTAAATGAGTGGATAGAAAGATATGAATTCAATCGTGGTATTGCCTACAAGAAAAAGACCAGAGCAGTTGATAAGAAATTTATCGAAGACAAGCTCAGATTATTATTTGACACATACAGAGGAAATGTGGGGATTTTAGTCCGCTTTGCAGCCTTTACAGGACTGAGGGGTACAGAAATTGATTATGTAAAAGAACATGATACATGCAGTAATCTGGGAGCCTGCACATGTGATAAAATCCATGTAGAAAACAGAGATAATAGCTTATCTATCATACATATAAATCGGGATTTTGGAAATAAGCATTGCTGGTTTACAATTATGCCTACAAAACTTTGGGAGCGATTCAGAATTCTGCCAAAAGAGATGACAGATTACTCGACAAGAAAATTATTGCATAAGTCATTTATGAATCTAACAAACAACCAAGTGAGCTTTATGACTTTGAGAAAATATCACTATAATGTAAACAGACAGTCTGAAATGAGAGAACCTGGTGCTGAAGTCCTAGCCGGTCGGGCCAATTCAACAAGTGCAATTCACTATTCTATGCATATGACTGACATGATGACAAAGGCCACAATTGATGGTTGGAAATCATTTGGAATTGACATATTGGAAGAAGCCAATCAATAATAATATAACAATAATATAATAATGAGTGTGACCGTCCATCTAGAAATACTAAAGCATTATTTCTGTTTTTCAATAGAGCTGTTTAATTCCATCGATCATTAATAATGGTCAGGCGGGAGGAGCTGCTGGAATGGTCTCTGGTAAAAATACACAGAAGGATGATCAAAAAATCAAACATGATTCTCAAAATGATATGACATGGGACTCTATAGCAACAAATTATGATTGGATTAGCTTGGCACATCTCTCTAACAGCTTTATTATATTAATGGCACTTGATGAAATCAAAAAGCCAGTAACAGCAGGAGAGATAAGCGAGTTTATTGCTCTGAGGTCCAAAGGGCGCCTATACAAGGTCTCAGCCACAATAAAGGATAGCCTAGATAATAGGCTAAACAGAGAGGATTTAGTAGATCATGGCATGACAAAAGAGCAGAATGAGAAAAAGTCACTCAAAGTAGCCCACTATGCAATAACACCTAAAGGACGTAAACTACTGCAAGGGTGGCTTGCCTTTTTATCTGCTTTTCAATAATGGTATATTGTTATTTCAAAATTGTTCAATTTGTGGTATTTACTAAATTCCTTTTAATATATAACAGCTTTGATTTCTTCTGGCTGTGTAGAAACCATATTATACAGTCAAATATTTTATAGAGTTGATACCTTGGCCAGAATCCCACAGAAAGAGAAAAGGTAGACCACCATATGTCTACCATCCAACTGTAATACTGAGATGTTTTATAGTTAGGATATGGTTGAGATTTGATTCTAATCGTGTGTTACATGATTTCCTTGCTATGAATTGTTATCCTTACAATAGAAAGGTAATGAAAGCATGTGGCTTAACTAGTCTTCCTGATAGAAGGACCTTTGACAGGCGGCTGAAGACGATATCTCCAGATATTAAAGAAAGGATAGCTGCTATGGCAGCGCTATTTATCAAGGAAACTTTCGTTGATCCTTACATTGTTACAATAGATAGTACCTTACTGAAAGCCAAAGGTCATCTATGGCATAAATCATCTATGATCGAGGGAGTAGTACCTCGTTCAGGTATAGATACAGATGCTAGATGGGGATTCAGTCACACCAAGGGTTGGATATTTGGGTACAAGCTGCATATAACAGCAAGTACTGGTTCTCTTATAGTACCTCTATCAGCAGATTTTACTCAAGCTGATGTACAAGATAATCAGATATATCCTGCAATAACATATCCACTTCCGACATCAATAATCACAAATATAGCATTTCCTCATCGCATAAAATATGAGAATATACAACGCAAGCCCAGGATTTGGTGCGCCACTAACAGAAAATGAAATAAGCCACTTTTTCACAAACAGTAAACTAAATATTCATATCGGAACATCCAAGAGGTCAGAAAATTTGAATGCAAAGAACGTCATTTACTATTGTGTTGATGATCCCACTCCACCGTACAAAGGAGTCAGAGGTAAGGGAAGGGTTAAAATCTATGAAGATATTACTCACAATATACCTATAGCTGAAAAGATAATGGTCAGATATCTTGGAAGCCTTGAACATCCAATGGCAAAATCCCTTATGAATAGTGTTAGAAGGGGAGGTTCGGTCATTATAGAAGTATCCCCTAGGTATTATTCAACCTGGGACTATAGCAAGAAGTAGTACAAAGATAACAGATACGCACCTACGGGAAAGTATCTTAGTGCCAAAAATTAGTGCAATGTGAAGTCCTTGGTTTAAAGGTTTTTGCAATTCTTTCTTTAGTCACAATTTATCGACAAAAGGTATTGATGAAAGCCACCGTGAGCCTTGAAGATTCTATAGCAAAATGGCTCTTAAATGAGATAGAACAGCTAGAAGGCCCAATTAAATGAGCGATGAGGAGGAGGATAATATATACCACAGTCTATTGATGAGCACTGACAGAGTCTGAATTACAACAACAGCAAGAAATCAAATAATATCAAATAGTCGAAAAATTATTTGTGAGCAAATTTCATCATCAAATATGCCATTCTAATTCGTGTTCTTTTCTTTCTTTAACATTATGAAAATCTAGTTTACAATAATGGCATTTTAGGTCTGATGTTATGTTAAGTAAAAACATATTGTATTAGCATTTGATAATAGTCTTTGTGCAGCATTTGCGGCTGCTGGATTTACTAAAGTTAATACAGTCCGGCCAGCAAGACATAGTGATGCCTGATTTCCTGTTTTGAGTGAGCTCCATTCCATGTACGTAACTTGTATGTTAACAACCACTTGTTGATATAGTAGGTATCGCATATATTATAATAGTAGTTGATATATGGTGAATAGATCAGTCCTCATTGACAACCGTTCCGTGATTATTTATCTTCTTGCAAGGTGTTTCTAACTAATAATGACACTATGTGAAAGATGTACTAAAAATGAAGAGTACCATACATGTACAACATGTAACCAGCATTTATGTATGACCTGCTTTAACACAGTTCATTTTGGTATAAATGCTCCAAGAGCTGGTAAGTCGATGGTATATAACAAATGCGTTTTTTGTGCTCAAATCTATGCAACTAATGCAAAAGGTAGCGTTTGTGATAAATGCACTATTATACTTAGCTGGATATCAGGGATGAATTATCTTGCTGCTGTAAATAGAGTATCGGAGTTAATAAGGGCAGATAAACTAGATTCAAAGCTGAGAAATGAAAATTATTGTAAGACAAACTTTGGTGCTCATGCTAGCCAAGTAATAATGGATGCAATAGATAGTTCAAAAAGCAATACTAATTAATTATTTTTATATTGGCTTTGTTGTAAGGGAAAAGATACGTTCTTTACCCTCACGCTTTAATAGCAAGTGACTATAACTTTTCGTATATATTATGAAAGCCGGAATACTCTTGCCCCAAGCTGGAGACTCTGCTACAAGAGAAAATCTTCTGTATATTGCAAAGGGGGCTGAAAGAGAAGGCCTTGATTCTGTTTGGGTATTTGAACGCCTCTTGTGGCCTCTGAAGCCCAAGACACCGTATGCTGGAACATCTGATGGTTCTCTTCCTGTTCAATACCAAAATGTACTTGACCCGTTGGAGACGCTTACCTACTTGGCAGGCAATACTGACCAAATTGCTTTAGGAACTTGTCTAATCGATATGCTGTTTCATAATCCTGTAGTATTAGCAAGGCGATTTGCAACATTCGATGTATTGTCGCAAGGACGGGCCATTGCAGGTCTAGGAATTGGATGGTCAAAAGATGAGTACGAAGTTTCAGGTATACCTTACAAATACAGAGGAGAAAGGGCAAACGAATTTTTGCAATCGCTAAAACGAATTTGGACTGAGGAGGTGGTCGAATTTAAAGGTCAATTCTACTCGATACCAGCTTCAAAAATTGGGCCAAAGCCTGTGCAGAAACCTCATCTGCCAATACTGCTTGGTGGATTCAGTCCAAAGACATTTGTACGAATAGTAAACTATGCAGATGGATGGATACCAGTTGCTGGATTTGGACCATTAGAACAGCTTGAGCAGGCTATAAACGGCTTGAGAGAAGGCGTAAGAAAAGCCAACAAAGACCCTTCAAATATTCGTGTATTTGCGTTGACATATCCAAATGTTCTAGACTCTTCCTCCTCTTCTCCAACCTCCTCCTCAGAGCAACAGAGATTGCCCATGACCGGCACCATTGACCAAATCGGAACTGACATTGATCAAATCAAAGCGATGGGTGTAGAGCATATAATATTCGGTCATGTCTTTTCTCCAATAGCAAAGGATATGAATAAGATGATCGAGATAACAAAACAGCTTGCTAGATTTGCAAAATAAAAACACGCTTATGATTACATGCCTTTGGAATAGGAGAAAATGAGAAGCATAAAGTTGATGATGCTGTTACTATAGATAAGAAACATAGTAATGACAATGGAAGGCATTGTTACTTGAGGTATAGGAGAAGGCATTGTTACAGCTCTAGTACTACTAATACTACTGTCAAAGACTTTCATTATGGTCATCGTCTTTGTCTTTGATATTGTAAATAACGGCATACTAGAATATGCAGGTACATGCTACGGAACCTAAAAAAGTCGCAAGTTACCTACTGCACTGGTCATTTTAACAAACAGCTCTGATAGAGGAGATAGAGGTAGTTAGAACCCAAATAGAGATGCTGCTGTTAGTATTTAGCAGAGGAACAGTTGTGTGTCATTGCTATATACTCATTTACATATATATAATATAGGGAAAAATAAATATGTCAACAAGAAAAGAACAAACAAGACAAGAAGAAGAAGAAAAGCAATTAGCA
>DATDNG010000341.1:0-4821 GCA_036518375.1 Nitrososphaeraceae archaeon
CAGTTAGTGTCAAATCAGAAGAAGATGGGTCAGAACTATCTTTGCTGGCATAGATGGAGATAGAGAGAAGGTATGGGACTAAGTTGGCTTGGACTAGGTTGCTGTTAGTATCAGACACATACACGTTCCCGGAAGAATCTACAACAACGCCCGTGAAATTCTTGCAGATTTGTCGATGATAAGTTAAGACTACGAGTAGCGTTTCGACTGATATTACCAGTAATTTCATCTAAATTCTTTATTAGGTACGTTTATCAATAGTAGATTCAATTGACCTTTAAATGCAAGATGTGTGGTCTACAATTTGAAGAAAAAAAACGCTTAAAGATCCACAAACAAGTGCATGGCCGGAAATCCAAAGTAACTGAATATGGTAGTCCAGAATTTAGTCAAGATAGGTTAAGAGGTTAGCAGGTAGACACTTTATGTCATCAAGGTTATGTACATAAGTAATATTATTCCCTCTTGAGTTCTCTAACTGAATAGCAAGCTACCGCTAGTAATGGTAACAGCTATTTAGATTTACAGCATTTGTTAATGGCAACTGCAATGATCCCTCGAGCCCAGGCTTTCCAAAGGCCTTTTGGAGAACCGCCAGGACTACACAAAAATCGTTACGAAGGCGCTTGCCAACAACCAGCTATTACCCAACCAAGCAATCCAAGTCCAGTCGGTCTTGGGGTTCAACTAGCAAATGCACAAAACAACAGTAATAATGCTACTGGAATATTACCGGCCGTAACATCAGAACAAATGCAACGATTGGCTGCAAATGGCACATCTTTTGATAAGACCGCCACATTAAATCCATTTTTTGTTCTTGAAATATAGGATCATACTACCAGCTACTGCTGCCATTAATAATAGAGAGTAGTAATATCCGAATGGCGAGTGAAGCTCTGGCATAACATCAAAATTCATACCATAGATGCCAGTTATCAGGGTAAGAGGAAGAATTATTGTAGCAATTACTGTCAATGTTCTGATGATTTCATTTAGATTTGCGTTCAAAGATGAATTGTAAGCTTCGCGCAAATTGATAACTCTTTGATACATATTCTCTACGTTATTTTTTAAATATATCACTCTGTCATTTAAAGAGCGAATGTGTCTCAGAGAATCCTTGCTAAGTTTTGTCTGTACTACTCCATTGATAATATCTGCAAATGCTGCTGTTATCATTGCTAGAGTACTTTCCAAAAAACCAAGTTTTCTTCTAATTACAAGTATGTCTGAGAGTTGCGACTTTGTGGGCTGCTGCTGAAGTATTACTTGATCTTCAATTTGTTCTAATTTACCATTAATGTTGCTTAATGTTGGATAGTAACTTGAAATAACTTCTTCTATTGCAAAGCGGTACACCATTTCACATATTGCTCTGCTATAGCTACTGTTGCTATCAACATTTCTTTGACTAGATGATAATGATTGTTGTTTACCTTGCTCTGATAATGGTATGGATACAGATCTATGATGGGATGGCATCAAATTTCTACTTATTCTTTGTTTAATATTGCTTTCAAGCTGTTGACTGTTGAAATTGATGGTAATTATCCATCTTTGTTCCAAAAAGATATACAAATCATCTTCTTCAAGGTCACTATCAGAATATTCATGATCGCTAGGTTGTTTACTGCTACATGTACTATCCTCATTCCATACGCCACCTTCTCCTTCTTTGCTTCCTCCACTCACTTTCTGATTTTCATATTTTATTCCGTCTATAATTGTAAATAGGTATGCACCATATTCTTCTACTTTAGAAGGTTGATGTGTGTGAAGTATAGCTTCTATTGCTAATGGATGTAGACCAAAAACATCTTGTAAACGAAAAATATCACCACGATCATCAGCATGAATCCATAGTGAGTCTTCCGGATGTTCTATCATCTCTTTTCTAACTGACAACGGCTCTGAAATACTGACTTCTTTAACAGAATGCTTTCCTATGAGATAAGCAGATATTGTCAATTGTACTTTACTTGTAATAGGCTTCCTAAAAAGTTCTTGACAATATAACCCGATGACATAATTATCTTGCTGATTTTATGAAATTATCAAATTCCAGTAACCAGAAGGCTTGCTTGTGAAGAATATGTAAATCCACTTAATAAATCTGAACGCCCAAACTTCCAGAAGATTAAGCCTTTCTTCAAATATGCTATGTTATTTTGAAAAGTTTAGATTCTATAGGGTTAATCTTAAAGCTAAGTGACGTTCTAATAATATAGACACTCAAGAAAATGACAAACCCTATAGAATTAGAAATGATACTAAGAAAGAATAGAGAGGAAGCGGCAGCAGTAGCACGTGACATAAAACAAGCTTGTTCCAGAATATGTTCGGCCTTTATACTTGGGATACTGACATTTTTGGGCAAAAGAACTCAAAAGTTACCGCAGCCTTTCACTTATATAGTGATGGACTGGATGGATTTAAGTCAATGAATTGAAAGCATAACTTCATTTAGAAATTGTATTAGTCTTTATCTGCTGCCAATATATTGCATATATTGTAATGTATGTATACTAGAAGATCTGATTGCTATTCTGAAGAATACCACTGCTTTAAAAATTATCAATTGAAAGGAAAAATCAAGTATATATGGCTGCGGATTATTTTAGTATGCCACTTTAAAATAGAATGAAATACTTTAATAAGATGATTATTAATTACAAGAGATGAAGACAGAATAACTTTAACATTATTATAATATTGTTGAACAGACTTCATATAAAGAATAGATTTATCACAATTTTAATGAATAAGAGGAAAGCGACAGCAACATTGGCAACCTTTGCTATTGTCACTGCAGTAGCTCTCATCACAACGAGTACTATTATCATTCCAGCCTTCGCATTAACGCGTTACTTTAATTGTACAACTGGCATAGCTAACAAAAGTGGAAAACTTACCATAGATGATGTGAACATGTGCTACGATAAAAAATTTCCAAGTAAAGTGGCTAATAGCGGTGCAACAAGATCGATCGTGACTAGTCAAAGTCCGATGTTTGAAGATTCTAGTAGCAACAACCAGACACCACAGTTCATAGTTCCGACTACAACTCCTTAACTAGGGCAAATACCTTGGTTAAGTTAACTAACTTTTTTACGATTATATCCATCGTAATTAACCCCTCTTGAAAGTATTGTAATATACGAACTACTATGTCGGTTGTAGATAAGATTGATTAGAGTTTATTTTTAATGACAGGATAAGGTCAAAAGCCAATATTGTTCTCGCAGTTTGCCAAAGATTATTATGGTTCTTTCAAATTATATAAACCAAGACGGCGTTGAAGAGAATGATCAAGCTTGCTACAAAGTTGGTGTAATGACTGAAAGTTATTATATTTTCACATGGATCTGACCTTGATGGAGTATTTTCCGCGGCCATTGGATTAATTCGCTATCCTCAAGCACGTACTGTATTTCTTGGCTATGGAACAGAAGACTTTACAAAAATGCGTGATTTCATTTATTCTGCAATCACCTATAGTAAGGAAAGAGGTATTTTTATAATTTCAGACCTTGGAATTAATGATAGCTTGATCGATATTTGCAAGCAAATTTTTTCAGACTCTAATAAAAGTGGCTGGAGAATAATCTGGGTCGATCACCACCCAGCGTCTGAAAAAGCGATTGAGGCAATCAAACCATTTATCGAGCTTGCGATAGATAGCTCTGGTGAAAAATGCGCAGCCGATTTAATGTATGAAACGTTTCTTCCTGGACATGAACAGGCAGCCAAACTCGCAAGCATGGCTCACACGATGGATTTTTTTACAAAGGATCAGTATTTAACTCCGACTTCCGAACTCATCCGTTATTATCATAATTTTCCCGACTTATATAAGAGGCTTACAAACCTTGCACAAAAATCTGCAGCAGGAGTATTGTGGGATATTGAAATGCAGAATCATTACAATGAGTATGTACAGCTACGCGAAACTGCAAAAAAACAAGTACTTTCTACAATGCGTATAAAGCAGGTGAAAGACATAAAGGTGGCATTTGTACAATCTTCGCCTTTCATACAGACCAGTTTATTTTCAGAAGAAATCTTTCAAAGAACACAGGCAGACCTTGCTGTATTTTATAGTAGCGAAGGCAAGGTGAGTATTAGACGGAACAATGAGAGGATATCATGTAATGATATCTCTGCTAACCTACAGGAAGGTGGTGGTCATAAATTTGCCGCTGGAGGAATTTTTCGGAGTAATCCTACAGATGTAGAAGCGACCATACAAGAGTTAGAGATGGCCATTTTAAATACTTTAAAAGGAAAAGAAAACAAGAAGATGACAACGACTACCACCACGAAGAAGGAAACAACATAGAAAAAGTGTCAATAATTCGCCTCAATTAATTCTCTGGGATATGTTGTATTTGGATTATCCGCATTACATTTTCATTACTTATTTAGATGTCTCTTCTGAATATTAATTCATAAATGCCTACTAGACTTCAAGATAAAGATTTTATTTAAAAACACAAAATATCATCTGGTTTCTTTCCTAATTGTGGATCCCTTATAATGCAAATTGCAGAGCGAGAATATCATAAAGAAGTTATGATACTAAAAAGTTTCCTTAAATGGTACAATAATATAATAGCTAATGGCTGCCTCAAGTATGACAATAAATCAAAAGTCTGTGTTAGTTGTTGATGATGAATTGGATATACTTCACGTAATTAAACAATCACTTGAAGTAGAAGGAGGTGTTAGTCAAGTTTATGCTTTTACTAGGCCATTATTAGCATTAGAACATTTCAAGTTAAATTACAACGATTGTGCACTTGTTCTCTCTGATATAAG